>JBBKXC010000290.1:0-8913 GCA_037969275.1 Bdellovibrionales bacterium
CCCGTTTCACGTCCCACCATATAATAAACAGATGTCAGATCGACTTCCGTGCCACGGCCATTATTTTTAACATGAAAGGCCATGGAGGAATCCATCGTAATAATGGATTTATCGGGCTGGTTTCTTTTGCGCATATGCTCTTCGGTGAGATGCACGATCAGCATCATCATGATATTGGAAATGGTCACGCCATGGTGCTTTTCAAAGCCAGGGCGCAGTGATTTCATAATCCGGTATGTCTCTACAATATTGGGAACATTCAGGAAAACTTTTTGGAAACGACGATCGAGCGCGGGGTCGGTGGCCACATACATGCGGAACTCGTCCAGTGTTGTCGCGCCAACGACCATCAAATCACCTGCCGTTAAATATGGCTTCATAACATCCGAAAGCCCCTTATAAGATGAGCCTTCACAGTTGGGCATGATCTGGTGAATTTCATCAATGAAGAGAATGATGCGCGGGTTTTCTGGGTTGTAATAGCGCTCGGACACACCCTTACAAATCGGAATAAAGCGCTCTTGAAACTCGGCGGGGCCTGAAGTTCCGGCGGCCATACGCGCCATATCCAGTTCAAGCACGCGGCAACCTTTAAGATAGTCCGGCACATCGCCTTCAACAATTTTTTGCGCCAAAGCCACAACCATCGCCGTTTTACCAACACCGGCAGGGGCAAGAAGCACGGCGTTTTTACGTCCTTTTTGCAAGAGAATAAGGATGGTTTCATCAACCTCGCGGTCACGCCCTGTAATGGGGCCATAACGCCCTGCGCGTGCATTTGCGGTGAAATCGTTACAATAATTCATGAACAAGTCTTCGAGTTCCGAATTAGTAATCAAATACTGCCATTGGTCTGTCATTGGTCTGATCCGTCAAAAGTTAGATTGGTCTTATGAATTACGCTGGGGTGGGCGGCCAATAAATAGACCGTAGTAAAAATTATAACCCAAATTTAACTATAGCAACAGAGAGTTAAGGTTTTCTTTTGATAATATGGTAATAAATTAGCCAATTTGCTGCTTCGTATAGCCTTGCGCATAAAGAGCGGCGGTTAAATCACCATAGTCGATCAAATTATCAATGACGTCCTTGACCGTTTGTTTTGCGTGATAACCAATACCAAGCCCTGCGGCTTTGAGCATGGGTAAATCATTGGCGCCGTCCCCGATGCTCATGGCTTGCGTGGGTAAAATACGCATCTCGTTGCAATAATATTTGAGGAAATCCAGCTTAGAGTGTTTATCGAGAATAGGCTCAAGTACCTTGCCCGTCAGCACTTTGTTTTCAATGCCGAGCTTATTGCCATGATGGGTGTCAAAGCCAACCTTGCGCGCAATGGCTTCGGTGAAAAAGGTAAAGCCGCC
This sequence comes from Bdellovibrionales bacterium, assembly GCA_037969275.1. Lineage (GTDB taxonomy): Bacteria > Pseudomonadota > Alphaproteobacteria > Micavibrionales > Micavibrionaceae > UBA2638. The sequence continues at coordinate 1,365 of JBBKXC010000290.1, forward strand.
CGAGACTAAAACGCAATTCGCGCCGCCAGCCTTCATGACACGCACGAGTGCTTGTGCGCCTGGATTTACAATTGTGGCCTCTAATGTATCGTGGAGTTTGTCGGCGTCTAATCCTTTGAGCAATCCGACGCGCTCGCGCAAGGCTGCGTGGAAATCCAGTTCGCCCTCCATGGCCCGTTTGGTAATCTCGGCGACGCGCTCTTTAATGCCTGCAAACTCGGCCAGCTCGTCTAATGTTTCGCTGGAGACAACCGTGGAGTCCATATCGGCCAGTAGCAATTTCTTGCGACGCTTTTCAATCGCGTTGAAAAAAATATCGATCTTGCTCTCGGCCAGAAATTCTTGAAGGTGCAAGATCATGGCGCGCTGGGGCTTGTCAGGGATACCAAGGTCGACAGCCTTATCGGGCGCGAGCCAGACAGGCGCCGCCGTATAGGAAAAATTATAGACATCTATAATCTTGCCAATCCCCTTGATATGGGCGGATGTAACGGGTTTGGATGTCTCCGAAGAAACAAGGGTCAGCACATAGCTCATATATTTATGATACCTTCTTTGCCTTATTTTCTGCCAGCTTTTCCAGTATTGGTGAGGCCGCGATGAGGGTGGCAAGTCCGTTATCGTTTTGATTCTGCTGCGGCGGCATGACAATGACCATATTGCCCTTATCGCCAACATCGCGGATGGTATCAAGGCGCATGGCTTCTTCCATGAAGCGGTCGGCAACATTGACGTCCACGCCTTCGCTGACGAGTTTGCTCCGAATGACCGCGTAACCCTCTGCAATGCTCTGGCGGAATCCGGCCACACCTTGCCCGATCAGGATGTTGCGCTCCTTGTCGGCTTCGGCTGCTTTAACGCTGCGGATGTAATCTGCGGCGGCTTCATTGGTGGCTGCGTCTTTTTCACGCTCGGAAGCGCGGACGCGGTTATAGGAATCCTGCACATCTTTCGGGGCGGTCGGCTCATCCACAACAATACGGCGAATATTAATGCCGTATTCCAAAATAGGGGTCAGGATGTCTGCGATCACGGCCAAAGAAATTTCGTCGCGCTCGGTGTAAAGCTCTTGGAAATCCTTATTAGAAGTGTATTTACGCACAGAGGCGCTCACTATTTTGCTCATTTGCTCTACGGGCTCGTTGGTATCAAAATAAAACCGCGCCGTATCCGTAATCTCGTATTGAATGGTGATTGGCAGGCGGACGAACAAATCATCCTTAGTTTTGGTGTCGAGCATTTCGTTGACTTGACGCAAATCGGTCGGCAGTTTGGCGGCGACAATATTAAACGGCCATGGCCATTTGAGTCTTAGACCCGGATTTACCTCGGTTCTGACATGGCGACCAAAGAAGGTGATCAGAGCCTCGCGGCGCTGCCCTACCGTGAAAAAACAGGTGAACAAGTATATAAATATAATAATAAATAGAAAAATAACCATAAATCCGGTCATAAACGAAGCTCCTTGATGAAAATACATTGAAAAGACAATGTGGCTGGCATATTGTGACAGCGAAAAAGCGGGAGATAAACCCCCTTTCTGAATTGTTTTAAGGATAGATCGCGATGGGTAAGCCAGCAACAAAACCAAAAAACCCCTGTTTCTCTTCTGGCCCATGCGCCAAAAGACCGGGATGGATCTTGGAAAATCTCAAGCATGCCTCCCTAGGACGCTCTCACCGTGCTGGTCCATTAAAGGCCAAATTAAAAGACACGATCGAAAAGCAGAAAAAAATTCTGGGTATTCCTGCTGATTATTATGTCGGGATTGTTCCGGCCTCTGATACAGGCGCGTTTGAAATGGCCATGTGGTCGCTTCTTGGGGCGCGCGGCATTGATATTTTCGCGTGGGAAGCATTTTCCGGCGATTGGCTGAAAGATATTACGGGCCAGCTTAAATTGGGCGATGTGAAAACTTATCAAGCGGAATATGGCGATCTTCCTGATCTTTCTAAGGCTGATCCTGCGCGTGATTGTGTATTTGTCTGGAACGGCACAACATCTGGCGTGCGCGTGCCCAATGGTGATTGGATTTCCGATAACCGCGAGGGCCTTACGCTCTGTGACGCTACATCGGCTGTTTTCGCTTATGATATGCCATGGAGCAAGCTTGATGTCGTGACTTGGAGCTGGCAGAAGGTTCTTGGCGGGGAAGCCGCGCATGGTATGCTCGTTTTGAGCCCCCGCGCCGTAAAGCGCCTTGAGAGCCACACGCCGAAATGGCCAATGCCGAAAATTTTCCGCATGACTAAAAAGGGCAAGGACGGCAATACCGTTTTGAATAAAGACATTTTCGAAGGCGCGACCATTAACACACCTTCTATGCTCGCGGTTGAGGATTGCCTCGATGCTTTGAACTGGGTTGAAAATATAGGCGGCTTGCCAACGACGATTGCGCGCTGTGAAGAAAACTACAAAGTGATTGAAAACTGGGTTGCTAAAACGGACTGGGCCGATTTTCTGGCTGCTAATACCGAGACGCGCTCGCGCACGTCTGTTTGTCTCAAAATTGTTGACCCATGGTTTGGCGACCTCGCCGATCAGCAGGCTTTCGTGAAGTCCATGACCAAATTGCTGGACGCCGAGGGCGCGGGCTATGATATCGCTGGATACCGCGATGCTCCTGCCGGACTGCGCATCTGGTGCGGCGCAACCGTACAGGGCAGCGATGTCGAGGCGCTGATGCCATGGCTCGACTGGGCTTACGCCACCGCCAAATCTGAAGAGCAGCGCAAAATCGCCGCCTGATATGCGGGCTTAATAATACTGGCCTTAAAATACTAGAATCAGCCCAGCGCATGGGGTAACCTATTCCTCATGTATGAATGGATTTTCAATTTATGGCAACTTCTCAAAGTTTGCCTTGGCTTTATTCCCGCGTTCTTTATGGGGGTTGCAGCATTATTTCTCTTTGGTATTTTCTTAGTTGAGCATACGTGGTTTGGCGATCATCAATCCGGATACACCATTTTTAATGGTAATCTCGAGGATGCCCAATCCCTGATGAGCACTATGATGCAATCCATGGTGACGATGACGACGCTTGTGATAACCGTGACCATGATGGTTGTGGCCTTGGCGGCGACCCAGCTCGGCCCCCGTACCATCAAAAATTTCGTCAGCAATAAAGTCACGCATCAATATGTCGGGTATTTTTTCTGCGCCGTGCTCCTTTGCGCCCTCATGACGGGCATTTTGCACAATAGCGAGCTGGCCGATCCGATCCCCAATTTCACGATAAGCGCCGTGCTGCTCTATTGCCTCTTCAGCTTTTTCCTGATGCTCGGTTTTATCAATCATGTTGCGAAATCTTGCATCGCTGATCATGTAATTTTTCGCATTTATCATCATCTTGTTAGCTCTATCAAACGCATTACCCTCGATGAGAAAAAATTGCTCAAGCCCGATTTGCCCAAGAGCTTTGATAAAAAAGCGGTGAAGCTTGCGGCGGGCAGAGATGGCTTCATCCAAAATATTGATTACAGCGAGATTTTAAAAATAGCGGCGGAGAACGATCTCTATATCCGCTTCTCGGCCTGCGCCGGAGATTACGTCGTGACGCGGCAAAATCTGGTCGAAATTCTTGATAAAAACGGGGCCGAAGACATCGAGAAAATTAAAAAGAATATTCTAAAGCATGTGATTATCGGGGAGGAGCGTACGCCCACCCAAGATATAGAATATTCCTTCCGCCATTTGACTGAAATTGCCCTGCGCGCTCTTTCGCCCGGCATTAACGACCATACAACGGCCAAGGTTGCACTCTTTAATATAACGGCGGGGCTTTCGATGCTCTATGACCTCTTTTTGCCCAATGTCGTTTATAATGATGATGAGAATGTGTGCCGCATTGTCGGCGCGCCGAAATATCTGGAGCATCTCATAACCCCTGCCATCCAGCCTGTCTTAGAGGCAGGGCAAGGCAGCTCGGACATGCTGCACCATATTCTAGAGCGCCTTGATGTTCTGGCTAAGGGCACGGAGAGTAAGAAATACCAGGATGTTATTAAAGCGCTCATAGATAAGTGCGCGGATTTTATTGCCATCAATTTCAAAGATATGCCGCATTTGAAAAAAGATCTCGATAAGCACTGCAAAGCGGTGCAAGAGCAATTTAAAGCGTAGGCGCGCCCATAACAATTTGTTGCTCCAGTGCCGAGACGTGATGGCAAAAATTGCGCCGCGCATTTGAAAATGCAGGCTCTTCCTCACAAGCTTCGATAAAAGTACCTTGTATTTCCATGGCCTTATTTGTAAGGCGGTGATTACGCGAAAATACGCCTGTGATATATATCTGCGCGGCAAATTCCGCAACCTGATCGGCGCGCACTTTATTAATTTTTTCAATCGGCCATTCATTGTTCATATATTGCAACAAAGCTTCAGCGGCATCTTCCCAAATGGCGTCTTTTCCCGCTACAGGAAAAGGTGCGCAGAGTTCCTGTACACGGTCCCAAACGCGGCAAGATGACGCGGCGGCTTTTTTGGCGGCGGCATTTTGACGAAAATCGGAAAGGGATATGGGGGCGGTATGCGTGCTCATAATATTATCCTATCTCTAAAATGTTATCTGATGCTGGCGTAGCATTTTTGTGATTCTCAACTATTTCTTTAACTTCACTGCCAGTTAATTTATCGTTTTTCATGAGTTCTTCTGCGACCACTTCTACCGCAATTTCATTTTCATCCAGAGTTTTACGCGCTAATGTCATGGCTTCGTCCAGAATGTCTTTAATGTCGAGATCAATGTCCCGCAAGGTTGCATCGGCAATGCGCTCTCCGGAGACAGTGGCCAATATATGGCGCAGCTTATATCCTTTGTGAATAGTAATATCTTCATCCCATGCGCGTAATCCGGTGCGCTTACCAAACCCCAATTTTGTCACCATATAATGGGCCGTACTGGTTGCGTTAGAAAGGTCGCCACTAATGCCTGAATCGTGCTCTTTATAAACATTTTGTTCAATCGCGCACGCCGCAACATCTATTGCAATTTCTGCGACATATTGGCTTCTTGTCGCATTTTTATCATCATCGTTAAACTGGGCATGACCAAGGCTGCCTTTTTCTGCTTTGCCCGTAACATAATCTAAAGGGCCGAAGCCTTTTAGAACAGTTCCGACAACGGCATGCGCCGCTTCGTGATAAGCGGTTTTCTTTATGTAATCTTGATCGGGCTCCTTACTCTTATTCTTACGGCGCTCACGAAGGCCCTCTACACCTTCTTTTATCCATGATCCTGTTGCGGCGCCGGAATAGGAAAGCGCTAAAAAATGCAGAAATAACGTCAGTTGTTTTTTCGTTATTCCTCCTTCTACAAAATTGATATCAGCTTGTGGCGCATGTAAGCGCACTATATCGGCATCAAAATTATCAGGCAGGTTGATGGAATAGGCAAAAGGCGTTTCACCTTGATTTACGATTATAACGGCCTCGAATGTATTCTTATTTATAAATATTTGGTCAATTTTATTGCTGTCGACTTTATCTCGGAAAGTAGAATAAGAAATTTCGGGTGGGGCTTCATTTAAAAAATTTTCATGATATTCAGCAGGGTCCATATTATAGGCAAGAAGCCCGAAACTGGCTGCCAAAGCTGTCTTCATTACTGGAATTTTAGATGCAATTTTTTTAATATCCATACCGCTTTTATACCAGAAAGAAACTTATTATGTCAATAAAATAGGCTTAACCATAAAATCCTTGCAATAATATGAATTAATTCCTATTATATTATTAACGAAGGAGTTTTTAATGATCAAAGGTTGTGATGGCAAATCCATATTTTGCGGGATGCATGATTTTAAAACCAATATAGCCCGCTATATCCGTATGCTTGATAGGAACGAATACGATAATGTTGTATTACACGCCCGTAATAAGCCGATTGGCATTTTTGTAAGTTTTGAAGGGAATAGAATACGACGTGAAAAAGCTGCTTTGGACAAAGAAAACGCCGGGAAGGATGAAAAATAGCGGACTAAGTCCGATTAACGGGCCCGCTTTCCATTTTTCCATTTTGTCCTTTCGCGCTGCAACAAAAGGTGATATGTCTTTAAGCCTGTTTGCCTAAACAAGACAAAATTAGGAGTAAAATCATGGCACAAAACACGACACTTCCCCGGGTATTAATCAGCGATGAACTAGACCCACTTTGCGTAGAAATCTTTAAAAACGGCGGTTGCGAGGTTGATTATAAACCGGGCACAAAGGCCGATGAACTTCTTTCCATTATTGATCAATATGACGGCCTCGCCGTGCGCTCGGAAACTAAGGTGACCGAAGAGGTGCTGAATAAAGGCACTAAGCTCAAGGTTATTGGCCGCGCCGGAATTGGCGTTGATAATATCGATGTCGCTAAAGCGACGGGTAAGGGCGTTGTCGTAATGAACACGCCGTTCGGAAATTCTATTACCACTGCCGAGCATGCCATTGCGATGATGTTCGCCTTAGCACGTGAAATACCTGAGGCGAATGCCTCTACACATGCCGGAAAATGGGAAAAGAAACGCTTTATGGGCGTTGAGCTCTATACTAAAACGCTGGGCGGTATTGGCTGCGGTAATAGCGGCGGTATTGTTGCTGATCGAGCGGTTGGCCTTAAAATGAACGTACTGGCCTTTGATCCATTTTTGAGCGAAGAGCGTGCTGTTGAGCTCGGCGTTAAAAAAGTAGAGCTAGACGAGCTGTTCGCGAAGGCTGACTTTATTACGCTACATGTTCCTAAAAATGATAAAACCGCTAATCTCATCAATAAGGCCAATATCGCCAAGATGAAAGACGGCGTGCGTATTATCAATTGCGCCAGAGGTGGTATCGTTAACGAATCGGATCTCAAGGAAGCCCTTGAATCCGGTAAGGTCGCTGGCGCTGCGCTTGATGTGTTCGAGGTCGAGCCAGCCAAGGAAAACGCGCTCTTTAATATGCCCAATGTCGTGGTAACGCCGCATTTGGGCGCATCGACTTCTGAAGCGCAAGTGAATGTGGCGCTGCAGGTGGCCGAGCAGATGAGTGATTATCTTGTGAACGGCGCTGTAGCCAATGCTTTGAATATGCCATCCATTTCCGCCGAAGACGCGCCGCGTTTGAAGCCCTATTTGAAATTGGCCGAGCAGCTTGGCGAATTCGCCGGGCAGATTACGCAAAGCGCGATCAAATCTATCGAGATCGAATATGAAGGCACAGTCACCAATATCAATACCGATCCTATTACATCGGTGCTGATTGCGCATTTGCTGGGTTCTCAGATGGATAGTGTGAACATGGTGAACGCGATGCAAATTGCGGAGAGCCGCGGTATCAAAATTAAGCAGAGCTATGATAATGAGTCCAAGGAATGGCGCTCAATGATCAATCTGATTATCACAACCACTGAGCGCACGCGTAATGTAACAGGCACGCTATTTACCGGCCGTGAGCCGCGTATTGTGAATATAGAGAATGTGCCAATTGAAGCTGCGCTGACCAAGCATATGCTCTTTATTCGCAATAATGACCAACCGGGAATGATCGGGGCGCTGGGTACAACGCTCGCCGATGCGGGGCACAA
>JBBKXC010000291.1:0-9688 GCA_037969275.1 Bdellovibrionales bacterium
CCGCTATTTTTCAGATCGACATTCAGACCCAGCGCTTTCAATTCCTTCGTCAGAACGTTGAAAGATTCAGGGATACCGATCTCGAAATTGTCTTCGCCGCGAACAATCGCTTCGTAGACTTTAGAGCGGCCGGCCACGTCATCAGACTTAACCGTAAGCATTTCTTGGAGCGTATAAGCAGCGCCATAAGCTTGCAGTGCCCACACTTCCATCTCTCCAAAACGCTGTCCACCGAACTGGGCTTTACCGCCGAGTGGTTGTTGCGTCACAAGTGAGTACGGCCCGATAGAACGCGCGTGGATCTTATCATCGACCAAGTGGTGCAGTTTGAGCATATACATGTAGCCCACTGTTACCTGACGGTGGAAGGATTCGCCCGTACGGCCATCAAACAGTTTCATCTGACCAGATGTGCTGAGACCCGCTTTTTCAAGCAAATGCGTGATATCGGCTTCTTCGGCACCATCAAAGACGGGTGTTGCCATCGGCACACCATCACGAAGGTTTCCGGCCATTTCAAGCACTTGCTTGTCGTCAAGCTTCATCACCTTGTCGCGATGCTCACGCTCGCCATAAATGACTTTCAGCTTTTCATCAAGCTCCTTACGCTCATCAGCATTCGGGTTTTTACTATCCGCAAAAGCATCGATCATTTCGCCAACCTGACGGCCCAAAGAGGCAGCAGCCCAACCGAGATGAGTCTCGAGAATTTGACCAACGTTCATACGTGAAGGAACACCAAGGGGGTTCAATACGATGTCAATCGGCGTACCATCTTCAAGATACGGCATGTCTTCCTGAGGCATAATTCTAGAAACAACCCCTTTGTTACCGTGACGACCAGCCATTTTATCACCTGGCTGCATCTTACGTTTGATCGCAACGAAAACTTTAACCATCTTCATAACACCAGGAGGCAATTCATCGCCGCGCTGAAGTTTTTCAACTTTGTTTTCAAAACGTTCTTTAATGTTATCGACTGCATCATCAAATGATTTGGACATCGCCTCGATATCAGCCATGAGGGCCTCATCTTCGATAGCAATCTGACGCCACAGGCCGCGTTTTTCAATACCATCAAGATCAGCTTTCGTGATCTTGGCGCCTTTTTTCAGCTTGGCATCTTTCGGGCTTGAAGCCGCGCTCTGACCAACCAACAATTCTTCAAGGCGGGCATAGAAGCCGTCTTCTAGAATTCTGCGCTCGTCATCACGGTCTTTTGCAAGACGCTCGATCTCTTGTGCTTCGATAGAAAGCGCACGGGCATCTTTATCAACGCCGCGGCGGTTGAATACACGAACCTCAACCACTGTACCAACAGCGCCCGGCGGTAAGCGGAGTGATGTATCTTTAACATCGGCCGCTTTTTCACCAAAGATAGCGCGCAGAAGTTTTTCTTCCGGCGTCATCGGGCTCTCGCCCTTAGGTGTTACCTTACCGACAAGAATGTCACTCGGGCCGACTTCGGCACCAATGTGAACAATACCGGCTTCATCAAGGTGCTTCAGAGCTTCTTCGCCGACATTTGGAATGTCACGTGTAATTTCTTCAGTACCTAACTTGGTATCACGCGCCATCACTTCGAATTCCTCGAGGTGGATCGATGTGAAAACATCATCACGCACGATTTTCTCGGAGATCAAGATGGAGTCCTCGAAGTTGTAGCCATTCCATGGCATGAAGGCCACAAGAATGTTTTTACCCAAGGCAAGCTCACCCAACTGCGTTGATGGACCATCAGCAATAATATCGCCGCCCTTAACTTCTTCACCCACTTTAACAAGTGGACGCTGATTAATACAGGTGTTCTGGTTTGAACGTTGGAATTTGGACAGCTTATAGATATCAATAACTGGCTCATCCGCACTTTGGCGTTCGGTTGCCTGAACAACGATACGCGTTGCGTCAACTTTGGTCACTACACCAGCGCGGCGCGCCGATACAGCAGCGCCGGAATCACGGGCCACAGTGGCTTCCATCCCAGTACCAACAAGCGGAGCAGAAGCTTTAAGCAACGGCACAGCCTGACGCATCATGTTCGATCCCATCAAAGCACGGTTCGCATCATCATTCTCAAGGAACGGAATAAGCGAAGCAGCTACAGAAACGATCTGTTTCGGGGAAACGTCGATATATTCGATCTGGTCCGGTGCGGACATCAAGTTTTCACCGGCCTGACGGCAGGAGACAAGCTCGTTTACAAATGTACCGGATTTATCCAATTCGGAGTTCGCCTGAGCGATGGTCCATTTGGCTTCTTCCATTGCGGACATATAGATAACTTCATCTGTTACTTTGCCGCCGACAACTTTACGGTACGGGCTCTCAATAAAGCCGTACTGGTTAACGCGCGCAAATGTCGCCAATGAGTTAATCAGACCAATATTTGGACCCTCGGGTGTTTCAATCGGGCAGATACGGCCATAGTGCGTTGTATGCACGTCGCGGACTTCAAAGCCTGCACGTTCACGTGTCAAACCACCTGGTCCCAATGCAGACAAGCGGCGCTTGTGCGTAATCTCGGAGAGCGGGTTTGTCTGATCCATAAACTGGGAAAGCTGTGAGGAGCCGAAGAATTCGCGCACCGCAGCTTGAGCAGGCTTGGAGTTAATAAGATCATGCGGCATATATGTGTCGATCTCAACTGAGCTCATGCGCTCGCGGATCGCACGCTCCATACGCAATAGACCGATACGCACTTGGTTTTCCATGAGCTCGCCTACAGAGCGAACGCGGCGGTTACCAAGGTTGTCAATATCATCGATCTCGCCCTTACCGTCTTTCAGACCATGCAAATACTTCAAGATCGCAAGAATGTCAGCCTTACATAGGACGCGGAACTGATCCGGCGCATCAAGATCAAGACGAGCATTCATTTTCACGCGACCAACAGGAGAAAGGTCGTAACGCTCTGCATCAAAGAACAAAGAGTTAAAGAGAACATCGGCCGATTCAACTGTCGGCGGCTCACCCGGGCGCATAACGCGATAAATATCAATCAACGCCTCTTCGCGTGTATCACATTTATCAACCATCATCGTGTTGCGGACATATGGACCAACATTAAGGTGATCAATCGCCAAAAGTGGCAATTCAGTAACTTTTTGCTCTGCCAATGCCTCAAGATCTTCCACTGTCACTTCGTGCCCAGCTTCAAGCATAATCTGGCCTGTTTTTGGATCGAAAATATCGGAGGCCAAATATTGTGAAATCAACTGCTCGTCTTGAACAAGAATTTCACCAAGACCGTCTTCTTCCAATTTCTTGATCTTACGGACAGTAAGTTTTGTGCCAGCCTCTTCTACAACTTTTCCAGTTTTGGCATCAATAAGGTCATAACCGACTTTAACGCCGCGCATTTGCTCGCCATTAAATGGTGTCTTCCAACCTTTTTTATCTTTTTGATAAACTACAGTATTGTAGAATGTGCTCAGAATTTCCTCATTGGACATACCTTGCACCAAGAGCGGATCAACATTCTCGTCTTGCTCATCACATTCAGCGCGGTAGCTTTCTGTCTCGGCCGAATCTAGCGCGCGCAGCATTGTCGTTACAGGCAATTTACGGCGACGGTCGATACGAACATACATCAAATCTTTCGCATCGAATTCAAAGTCGAGCCATGAACCACGGTAAGGAATTACGCGTGATGAAAAGAGATATTTACCAGAAACATGCGTTTTACCGCCATCATGGTCGAAGAACACACCCGGAGAGCGGTGCATCTGGGACACAATAACGCGCTCAGTACCGTTTACAACGAATGTACCGTTCTCTGTCATCAAAGGCATATCGACCATATAAACGTCTTGCTCTTTAATGTCGCGGATCGAGCGAAGGCCCGTTGTCTCGTCGACATCAAATACAGACAAACGCAATGTCACGCGCAAAGGCGCCGCATAGGTCATGCCACGCTGCTGACATTCCTCAACATCGTATTTAGGCTCTTCGAGCTCGTATTTCACATAGTCTATCTCTGCTTTATCGGAGAAATCTTTAATCGGGAACACAGAGGAAAACACCTCTTCAAGACCTTGCTGCAAACGATCATCTGCATATGTCTCGGCCTGAAGGAATAATTCGTAAGAGCGCTTTTGCACTTCAATAAGGTTAGGCATGCGCGCAACCTCTTCAATACGTCCAAAGCTGCGGCGAATACGCTTGCGGCCCGTATAGCTGTCTACGCCATTAGCTGTAGGAAGAATAACCTCCGCTTTTTTCGCCTGCTTCTTCATGTCTTTTACAGGCTTAGCGGAATCTTTTTTGGTTGATTTTTTGGTATCATTATTAGCTTTTGCGGCGCTCATTTTTATGTCCTTCGTCCTAAAATATATATGTCTTTCCACACAGGAAAGAGCGTAAAAAACCGAAACCCGCTTCTTCTACAACCCTTTTACAAGGAAGAGGAAACGGTTCAAAAGGTCTATGCGGCTATTGCCGATCTGATCGTTTAACTTGGCCAATCACGTTTTTCTTACTGAAAAAGTTTGATAGCTATATGACCCACATAAACTCTGATGTCAACACAATTCATGTTTGGGCCACGAAAAAAGCATTTCCCGCAGCTATTAAGCGGGAAATGCTTATATTATAAAGAATGGGAATTAGGCGAGTTTAATTGTCGCGCCAGCTTCTTCCAATTTCTTTTTCATTTCTTCTGCTTCAGCTTTCTTAACGCCTTCTTTGATGGTCTTGCCACCAGCGTCAACAAGGTCTTTCGCTTCTTTCAGGCCAAGACCTGTAATTGAACGAACTTCCTTAATCACAGCAATCTTGTTTCCACCAGCAGCTTCAAGAACAACATCAAAGCTGTCTTTTTCTTCTGCGGCTTCAGCAGGAGCAGCAGCAGCCATCATAGCTGGTGCAGCAGCAGCGGCAGTTACGCCCCACTTTTCTTCAAGAAGCTTTGAAAGCTCTGCAGCTTCCATAACAGTCAACTCAGAGAGTTGTTCAACGATTTTATCCAAATTAGCAGCCATGTTTTAGTCTCCTTATAAATAGCTTTTAAAATAGAGTGGTGAGTTTTACTTACTATCACGAATTCTAGATGAGCCACTCACCACCCAAAACCCGAAACTTAATGCGTATTACTAGACTTTCTCGCCATACGCTTTGGTTACGCCTACCATATCGCGCGCCGGAGCCTGCAAGATACCTGCGAGCTTCGTTGGGGCAGCAACCATAAGACCAGCCAATTGTGAGCGGATTTCGTCCAGAGATGGCAATTTCGCCAAGGTCTCAACTTCAGATACGCTCAGGAGTTTTTCACCCAGCGCACCGCCAACAATAATCAGCTTTTTGTTTTTCTTGGAAAAGTTATAAGCAACTTTCGCTGCTGCAACCGGATCCTGAGATGTCGCAACACCAGTCGGGCCGGAGAAAAGATCTGCCGCGCCTTCGAATTTTGTGCCTTTAACAGCCAATTTTGCCAAGGTGTTTTTTGTAACCTTGAATGTCGCACCTTCTGCGCGCAACTGCGTGCGCAAATCAGTAATCTCAGCCACAGTCAGGCCAGAATAATGTGTCACAACAACGATCTCGTCATTGGAAAAACGCTCGTTCAATTCCTGTACTTCGGCTTGCTTTTGTGCGCGGCTCATGCCCATGGTTTTATTCCTTATGTTTAAAAAAGTATTCAAAACAAAAAAACGAAGCACAATGCTTCGTCCCATCCAAAAAGAAAACAGCCATATCACTTAAAAATGATATCTCGCTTTCCTATCTATGAGAGGATATTTAAGCCATTTTCACGGCCCCTAACAGTCTTGGACAGGTTTATGTGTGTGCATATATTCAAATTTAGCGCGCAGTGTCAAGTATTTCTTGACGTTTTTTTACTAAATCTGCTTAACTGCGCTTATGTTGAGCAGCCTTTTTGAAGAAAAAAGAACATTCTTTGTCGCCGATCGTCCCACAGGTGGAGACGGAAGCGGCGATGACCCATGGGAACGCGACGAAGAGCTGGCCGATATATTTAAGCGCACCCTATCTCTGGCCATTACGCGCAGCATGAGCACCCCCAACCCGTTCGGCATCGCGCAAAGCGTCAATAATATTGTCGAGCGCACCGAACAAGTCGGCCGCTGCCTTATCTTGTTAGCGCCCACTTTAAGACCCATCGCAAAAACTTTGCTGAGTATCAAGAGCCCGAGCGACAGACTTAATCCGGGCGTTCTAGAGTCAAAATTTCCCAATCTCGATTTCCAATAAAAAACCCGCCATTACAGCGGGTTTTTAAATAATTATCTTGGGTAAAAGAAGCTTACGCCGCTTTAGACTGCTCGCCAGTAATTGTAGCGAGATCAAGCTTCATGCCCGGACCCATAGAGGATGTAATCGTCACCTTACGGATGTATGATCCTTTAGCACCCGGCGGTTTTGCTCTTTGGATAGCATCGATAAAGAATGCAATATTCTCGACCAATTTCTTGCTATCAAAAGACGCTTTGCCAACGCCGGCGTGAATGATCCCGGCTTTTTCAGCGCGGAATTCAATCGACCCACCTTTGGCAGCCTTAACGGCTTCAGCAACATTGGGTGTCACAGTACCAAGCTTAGGGTTCGGCATCAGGCCCTTAGGACCAAGAACCTTACCAAGCTGACCAACAATACCCATCATATCAGGCGTAGCGATCACACGGTCGAAATCCATTTCGCCCGCTTTACACTTTTCAGCCAAATCTTCTGCGCCAACAATGTCCGCACCGGCAGCTTTCGCTTCCTTGGCTTTCTCATCGCGTGCAAAAACAGCCACGCGCACAGTCGCGCCTGTACCATTTGGCAAGGCAACCATACCGCGAACCATCTGGTCAGCGTGACGAGGATCAACACCAAGATTCATTGCAATTTCAATGCTTTCATCGAATTTACGTTCCTTGGCAAAGCCCTTCAAAGTATTGACAGCCTCTTCTAATGAATAGAATTTATTACGGTCAATTTTTGTTAAAGCAGCTTTCATTTTTTTAGTTTGCTGTGCCATGATCTAGCCCTCCACTACTTCTACGCCCATTGAGCGTGCTGAACCTTCGATGATTTTCATCGCGGCAGCTATGTCATTTGCATTCAAATCCACCATTTTAGTCTCGGCAATTTCTTTTACCTGTGACTTGCGGATTTGGCCTGCCGTTACTGTTCCAACATGGCCTGCGCCTTTTTGGATCTTAGCAGCTTTCTTGATGAAATAGCTGGCCGGAGGCGTTTTTGTAATGAAAGTGAAAGAACGGTCTTCATATACCGTAATCACAACAGGAATTGGAATACCTTTTTGTGCTTCTGTCAAAGCGTTGAACGCCTTACAGAATTCCATGATATTCACACCTTGTTGACCGAGTGCCGGACCCACAGGTGGTGACGGGTTCGCAGATCCGCCGATAATAGTCAGGTTAATAGAACCTGTTACTTTCTTAGCCATTGTTATAGCTCCTTTTTTTTGCCGATACTCGGCGGTTTAAGAAGTCCCGTGGTACGGCTCCGTCATGGCTTATAATAAGTGTTTGACAGACGACCTTCCACAGAATGGGGGCAATCTACTGCCGCCCCTCGTATTTTGCAAGCTTTTTATGCGGTATTACTGCGGGGAATGCTCGGGATCTTGGCTACTTGAGAGCCGTAATGCTTTATCGGACCGTGGATTTGCGTCACTAAGGCGCTGGCGTTTACCAATAACTCTAGTCTTATTAAAGCCTTCGGTAATAAGTCCGGAGGAATTATCCATCTCGGATAATCTTACACCTGCACCCCTAAGATGCGCCCTGCTCAAGTTTTCTTTGCTCATAAAAAAAAGTAGCACGAAAGCTTCCCCCCGTACAACTTTTACATAATACTAGATGGGTAAGATTACATCTTCTCGACTTGGGCATATTCCAGCTCAACCGGCGTTGCGCGGCCAAAGATAGATACAGACACTTTAAGTTTCGCCTTGTCTTCATCAACCTCTTCCACAAAACCGTTAAAGGATGCGAACGGGCCATCAACAACCTTAACTTCTTCGCCAATATCGTAAATAATGGATGGGCGGGGGCTGTCGATACCTTCTTGAACCTGTTTCAGGATTTGCATCGCTTCTTTTTCTGAGATCGGCATCGGCTTATTACCGCCGCCACCAAGAAAGCCGGAGACTTTCGGCGTATCTTTAATCAAGTGCCAGATAGTGTCATCCATATCGAGCTTCGCCAAAACATAGCCTGGGAAGAATTTACGCTCTGCATTCACGCGTTGACCGCGGCGCATTTCAACGATTTCCTCAGTAGGAACGAGAATTTCCTCGATCTGAGATTCCAGACCTTTTTTACGGGCTTTTTCTTTAATGTTTTCGGCCACTTTGTTCTCAAAGCCCGAATAAACGTGCAATACATACCATTTTGCTGACATTTTTTGTCTCCTCTTAAAACTTAAAAACCATTACATACCAATGCTCATGATCAAGCGAATAAAATACGCGATCATCTGATCGGCGAAATATAAAAATACGGCCGCAATAAACACCATAATGAAAACAAAGACGGTCGAGATGATCGTCTCTTTTCGGGTCGGCCATGTTATTTTTTTAGCTTCTGATTTCACCTGACGGAAAAATTCAATCGGTCCTGTTTTGGCCATTTAATGCGTTCCTTTTCTTTTAACCTGACACAATTCGGGGAGCGCGGGGCGCTTTTGAGTACCAAACATGTAAGGGAATATGCTTGTTTTATATCAGACAAAATGAAAATGCCAGTAAAAAACTTTGCCCGTAGCATTTTTCATGTAAAATATGACAGATCAGGCTCCGCCCTTAAAAGATAAAAAGGAAAAACCATGACATCCACTCTTGCCCAAGGCCAAAGCGCCCCCCTTCAGGTAACCATTAAGGATAAAAACCGTATTCAGGTCGGTATCAGCTGGGATACGGGGCAAGAACTAGTCAAAGAAGGCTTCATAATCAAGAAAGAAAAACTGATCAATGTAACTTATGACATTGATCTTTTTTGCTGCGTTTATAATGCCGACAAAGAGGTTTTATGCGCGGTCACCCCTGAAAACGCCAGCCTTATGGACCCCTCTGAGCAGATATTTCATAGCGGTGATAACCAGACAGGGCGCATTAGCGGCGATGATGAATTTATCTCGGTCAATACCGCTCTACTGCCTGAAAATTATGAATCAATTATTTTTTTCGCCCTCAGCCATGGCAAAACTTTCAAACAGGTCAATAACTCTGAAGTACGCGTTGCTGATGGGATCAGTGATACAAACCAGCTCCACCTTGATTTAAACAAAGCCGCCGACGCTAATAAAGATGGATTTATTTTTGTAGCAATCACACGTGACGGCGCTGCGGAAAGCGGCTGGACTTTGAAAAATATCAGCACCTTCAAGAACGATGCCGATGTTAGCGATTGGGGCGCAGAAGGCGCGGCATATTTATAAATGGTGATCGCGCCCTTAAATTGAGCCCCCCCTTGATCTGGTTATTTAAAAACCGGGCTCTAAATAAGTATCAAGATAATGATAAACCCATCCGCTTATGAAGCCAATGACAACATCCAACTATGAGCTCCCTATATTAGACGCCAACATTTTGCCAGCATTGTATAAATCCTTGCTGCCTGCTGGGTTGCCCGATATTGCCAAGGATGAACCAGCAAACCCGCCGCGCATATTGTTGCTGTATGGTTCACTGCGAGCGCGCTCCTTCTCTCGCTTTGCGACC
>JBBKXC010000292.1:0-7702 GCA_037969275.1 Bdellovibrionales bacterium
CTTAACGCAATCAGCGACAGCCTTGAGGAAATTGCGATTGCCCTTACGCCGTCTATTGCAGGCGATTCCCGTTTGACCGAACTGCCTATCCGCCCATCAAGCGCTGATTTTGATACAGAACTTGGCAAGCTTAACGATAGGATTTCCAGTGTCTTCATACAAAGTGATCACACAGAACTTTCCGAGATTTTGATACAATCCAGTCAGCAAGCTGCCATTGTCGCACGCGAAGCAGGTATTATGATTGCGCCCGTAATTCTCACCGCTCCGGCGCGTGAAGAAGTGCCTACGACCGATAACGCTGATATTTCACATGAGCCCGGCGCAGATCACTTAGTGGCAGTGCCAGAGGCTGCAACTCCACCAGCAGCGCCAGTTGTCGCCGACCAAGAGGCCGATGCACTAACCGCGCCCCCTGTTGTAAGCGGGCCAGAAATTCAAATGCAAACCGCGCCTCCAACAATGACCGCGCCAGATATTATAGAGCAGCCGGCAGCGCCAGATGCGGCCGACATACAAATCCACGCCCAGACACCGCCTTCCGCTCTAGTTGAACCAGTGGCAGAAACGCAAGCTGCTCCTTCAGACATGGCAGAACCAGCGCAGTCCGCGCCTGCAGTGACACCTGAAATAACAGGAACAAAAACCCGCCTAAGCGAATTGCTTGATGGCCATGGCTATCACAATGATACTGATGGCTACACGGATTACAATGCGATGCAAGATGCGTTCACGCGCGCTTCGGAGCTTGGCATTACAGATAGCCACATTCAGGAAATCGAAGAAGCTTTGGTTGCTGAAAATATGATTTTAACCACGGCAGCGGCTATTGAGGGCCTTAAGGCCTATAATTCCACGCTGGAAACATCCAGCGAATCCGATGCGCTCAAAGCATTTTTCAACGCAGTGGCACCTGAAGACTTCGTTCAAGATCTCGAAAACAGCATTGATGATCACAGCGTTTTTGATAAAGGCGAGCGTGATGCGGTGCGTGATGAAACAATCCGTCTTGAATTGCCAAAGCCGCCCGGCATGGGCTAAAGCGGCATAATATGAAGCGCAAAATCGAGCTTCATACCGAGAGTGCGGTAAAGCTTTTGCGCCGCTTCATTGCCGTTATCGGCGAACCAGTAAAGCCGAGAATATTGTTCCCGCTTAGCGATTACCGCCAATTTTTCAACTAAGGCTTTAGCGATGCCTTGCTGGCGAAAATTTTCAGCTACATAAACATCTTGCATATAGCACGCTGGCTCAATCGAACCTGTTGTTGGGTGGGTAATGTAATGGATTATTCCGGCCATCTCTCCATTTTGTAGAGCGCAAAGGCCATGCACGGCGGAACTCTCATCGATAAGCCGCGCCCAAGTCTCGGTTGTAACCGCCTCATGGCGCTGGCCCATATTATTACCATCCCAAAGCGGCAACCAGTTTGGAAAGTCATTTGGCTCTAAGGGGCGTATGATAAGGGGCATGATATGCGCCTAGTAGTTAGTCGCGCTATTCGGGCGGCTTAGGGGATCAAATCCGTAATGCCCTAACCAGCGCACGTCACTATCGAAGAATGTGCGCAAATCAGGAATACCGTATTTCAGCATGGTCGAGCGCTCCAGCCCCATACCAAAGGCAAAGCCTTGATACACATCAGGATCAATCCCACAATTGCGCAGAACATTCGGGTGTACCATACCCGAGCCCAGAATTTCCATCCAGCGCTGCTCTTCGTTATCCTTGGCCTTACCCAAACGAATGCCGCCATCAGGATTTTTGATATAGCCGATATCGACTTCGGCGCCGGGCTCAACGAAGGGGAAGAAAGATGGGCGGAAGCGCACAGGCAAATCTTCAATTTTGAAAAAGGCGCGCACAAAATCAGTGAGGCAGCCCTTTAAATGCGCCATTGTCACGCCCTTATCAATGTAGAGGCACTCCATTTGGTGGAACATCGGCGTATGCGTCATATCCCAATCAGAGCGGTAGGTGCGGCCAAAACAAATAATTTTATGCGGCGGCTTATTGTTCTTCATATGGCGAATTTGCACCGGCGAAGTATGCGTACGCAAAAGCTTTTTCGCTAGTTCAGGGTCTTGTTCGGCGGCATCAGCGGGCAAGAAGAACGTGTCTTGCGTCTCGCGCGCGGGGTGGCCAAGCGGAAAGTTCAGCGCCGTAAAATTGTGCCAGTCATCTTCAATATCCGGCCCTTCGGCCACGGTAAAACCCATACTGCCGAAAATTGTCACCAGCTCGTCGATAGTTTGACTAATCGGGTGGATTTTGCCTTTGCGCTCGGGGCGCGTATCCAGCGTTATATCTATATTTTCGTTTGAAAGGCGCTCATCCATAGCTTGTTTTTTGAGCGCTTTTTCCTGCGATTTCAAAAGATCGGCAATCTCGTCTTTCAAGACGTTCAGCGCTTGGCCTTTGGTTTTGCGTTCCTCAGGGTCCATCTGGCCCAAAGTCTTCATCAAATCGGTAATCCGGCCTTTTTTACCAAGGACGGAAACCCGCACATCATCGAGCTTTTTCAGGTCGTTAGCGGCCTCAATCTCGGTGGTCAGTTCTTTTTTCAGTGTCGCGATATCATTCATAGTTAAAACTTTTAGCACTCGGCTGCCAAAATCTCAATCACATCTTTCAAATTATGGACGAGGAAATGCGGTTTTGCGGCCCGCAAGCGCTTTTCGGAGAAATAGCCGCCCGTTATCGAGATGCATTTCAAGCCGAGCTTGTGGGCAATCTCAGGCTCTTCCGTGCTATCACCAATAAGAAAGGTATTCTCTGCGCGGTAGCCGCGTTTCAGCATATAAGCCGAAAGACGCGCAGGCTTAGTGGCATGTTCAAGAACCGTATTACCATCCGGATTGCCGCATACATGCGAGAAGTAATGGTCTATTTTCAAGCGTGAGAGCTGCTTTTCTATCTCTTCGGCGATGTAATTGCTAAGGATTGTGCGGTCATGGCCGCGCGTTTCCAGCCAGTGCAAAAGCTCCCGCACACCGCTCCGCGTCCGGCATTTAAGCGCCGCCGACACGTAATGATTGTAAAAAAGCGCGTTGGCTTCTTGCTGCTTTTCCAGCACCGTATCCACGCACGCGCCGTTCAGCTTATAAAAATGAATGACGGGGAAATGGCACGTGTCGCGGTAGCGAACGAGGCTAATCGGCGCGCAGCCGAAAAACTCCAGACAAGCATTGGACGCGCGCCAGCATGGCAGCGTATCGGCCAAAATTGTGCCGTTCCAATCAAATACAATAAGCTTCTTGTCTTTCATAAATAAACCTTAGACTAAAGCGCCTATTCCTCGATTAGATTAACAATGTGCTGAAGAATTTTCTCATAAAGCTTGTTGCCTATAATTTTATCTTCAACGCCGTGATCAATACTCGGATTATCATTGACCTCAATTACCAGCACGCGGCCATCTTCAAGCTCTTTGAGATCAACGCCGTAAAAACCCCGCCCAATAAGTTTTGCGGCGGCAAGCGCGGTTTTCATGATTTTCTCCGGCACTTGGTCGAGCGCCACACATTCATCATCGCCCGATTGGTCGGATTTCTTTTTGGCATCATGGTTGTAAATCTGCCAATGCCCCTGCGCCATGAAATATTTAGACGCGTAGAGCGCCTCGTTATTCAAAACGCCGATACGCCAATCATATTGCGAAGGCACAAATTCCTGACACAGAATAATTTCAGTATTCTTAAAGAGTAGTGCCGATTTCTCTTTTAACTCTTCTTTATTAGCAGCCTTGTGCATACCGCGCGAAAATGAGCCATCGGGAATTTTAAGAATAACCGGATAATCTATCTCGAGCGCGTGCTGATCAAGCCCCGCCTTATCAAGAATAACCGTTTTGGGCATGGCAATTTTATGCTTCTCCAAAAGCTCCTTGAGGTAGACCTTATTACAGCAGCGGATAATCGAGCGCGTATCATCAATGCATGGAATGTCTTCCTCTTCGGCCTTGCTGGCAAAGCGGTAGGTGTGATTATTAATCGCTGTCGTCTCGCGTATAAAGAGCGCGTCATATTCAAGCAAGGTCGAAAAATCGCTTTTGGTAATAAGCTCGACCCAGATATTCATCTTGCCGCCAACCTCTTGGAATTTCTTCAGCGCGGATTTATTGGAGGGCGGGTTTTTCTCGTTTGGATCATGCAAAATAGCCAGCCAGTAGCGCTCCTGCTTTTTATTCTTATGCGCAGAATGCCAAGCGCTTCCGGTGAATTTTGAAAGGCCGTTTTGAAATTGCTCTATTTGTTTATCAACCAGAGTGTTAAAGGCGGGCGTGTCGATTTTATCAATCACCCATTTACCGCCTTGCGCATATTTCAGCTTAAAAGACACAATGGGAAAGCGGAACAAATCGAAAAGCCGCCGCGCCACAGGCTCGATTTTCTCATTATCATGACGCCCAAAAAAGCTGGTATAGGTGCGCTCTAGCGGCTCTTCAAACGGCTCGTTGTAACATTTTTCTAATAACTGGTTCAGCTCAGGCAACGCAAATTCATAATTGCGTTTCCAGTTCAGGCGAATGATATTGGCAACGTCCGGTATACAATAGGCCGCGCGCGCCTCGGCGAGCAAGGACACATAATACCCCTTGCTCAGATATTCATAGCGGCTTGAAAGATTGATAACCTTCGGCGGCTTTTTGAATGAGGCAAAGGGACTAGTTTTACCAAAGAAATCCTTCGGCGTCATAATAAGGCGATCGGCCGCTTCTTGAAAAAATTTCGGCTTGTCAGTGACAATAATGAATTTGATCTTTTCCAACATAGCTTAAAACTCTTTCTTCATCTTGATACAGCCGCGCCCATCAGGGTAGTAATCGCTCACACGCCCGTTTTCAGTGTAGCCGAGTCGCGCGTAGCGTTCAAAGTGAGCTTTATTATCATCCCGAATTTCAAGAATAACGCCCTTCAGACCTTTTTCATTGACCATGCGTTCCATGGTATCGAACAAAGATTTTCCGACATCCCCCCCTTGAAAATCAGGATCAACGGCAATGGAATACATCCGGCCAAAATAAGAAATGCGGCGGTATAAAATGACAAGCGCTCCGCATATTGCGCCGCCCTGTTCGGCCACCAGCACATCTGCATTGCCCTTGGTTAAAAGACGGCGATATTGCGCGCGGTTCATCAAATGATAACGCGCAGTATCAAAAGCACGCACCTCTAGTGCCGCCAGCGCGGCAGCGTCTTGTTTATTAGCTAATCTGATCGAAAGCGCGCTCATACTTTAGGAGCATATAAGATGTAGGCAAAAAAAACAGCCCCGAAGGGCTGCTTTCATGAATTCTTATACTAAAAAGTCCTAAGCGGCTTTTTTAACTTTTTTCAAAGCGTCAGTCACCATCTTGGCAATCGCTGCAAAGGCTTTCTCGTCGCGGATAGCGATGTCGGAAAGAACTTTTCTGTCCAGCTCAATGCCCGTCAGTTTCAAACCATACATGAATGTAGAGTAGTTCATGCCGTGTATACGTGCTGCCGCATTGATACGCTGAATCCACAATGCGCGGAAAGTACGTTTCTTGTTACGACGGTCACGATAAGCATATTGACCAGCTTTCTCTACGGCCTGAACGGCTGTACGAAAACAATTCTTACGGCGGCCATAATAACCTTTGGCTGCCTTGATAACTTTACGGTGTCTTGCATGGGCTCTTGGGCCACCAGTTACGCGTGCCATTATACGTCTCCCTGTACTTTAGTTCTGCGGATCTTACGGCTGTAAGGCAAAAAGTTGCGTAGAATAATACGAGCATCCGCATCGCATAGAACGCCAATACGGCGCGCTTTACGTTTCATGGATTTAGGCTTGTTCATCTGCATGTGACGCATATGTGACGGCTTGGCTTTAACCTTGCCGCTTGATGTGACCTTGAAACGTTTCTTGGCCCCACTAGAGGTTTTCATCTTCGGCATTTCAATCTCCTTCAAAAAAGGGTTAAACATGGATGACCGAGGCAGCCGAAACGCATTAAGCCAGGTCATCTTCACTAAGTAGAAGGGTTATAACGGGAAAAGCCCCTCAAAATCAAGCATTTTCTAATGCCCCGCCCCGCTAAACGTATTTTTCAACAAATTGCTGAATCTGAAACATCATTGATTTGCGGTGATTGCTTTGTGTAAGGCCATGTTCACCATCATGAAACGATGTAATTTCAATGCGTTTTGCCGGAATAAAGCGCCGCGCAATATCTAATTGCTCAATCAAAATATTCTTATCGCGCGCCCCATGTAAAATGAGTGTCGGCACGAAAACCTCTTTCAATGCGTATTCTATATCTATTTTCTTAAGCTCTTTCAAAAAGTTAACCCCTATACGGCGGTCATTTTTGCTTACAAAGCCTTGCTTTAGCTCATCTTCACTCACATGGCTAATTTGCAGCGCTGCCTTACGGTATAGGTCAAGATCCATAACAGGCCAGCAAAGAATGAGCGCCCGCACATCCAAATCCATATTCATAACCGAAAGAGTAGCGCCAAGCCCTTCACCGACAAAGATAAAATGTTTGTAACCTTTGGTTTTTGCCCAATACAGCACAGCCTGAAAATCTTCATTTGCGCCGCCAATTGTAAAGTGCTCCTCCTTACCATCGCTTTCCCCGCAGCCGCGCAAGTCAAAGCGGAGCGTGTGATATCCGCGCCCACCAAGCAGGAACTCAACATCACCAAAAATGTCGTTGTGGTACGATTTATGACCGGGGAAGCTATGACACATTAAGACCAGCGTTTGGTCAACGCGCGTCGTAGAGCGGTCCTCGGGAACATAAAGCAATGCAGTTATAGACTGGTTGTGTCCGGCATCTATCTGGATTTTTTGCGCCTGCGCCATTGACCTTCACTATTTGTATTACAATATACTAAAGTATAGTGTGCAGACTTTAGCCCGCAAAATCTATCATAATATCTATGTATGTTACGTTAACCCTAGATCGGGTCGTTATCATATTGAAGTACAATAATATCCTTGATTTTCCAGTCCCCGAGATCATTTTTTTCCATTTTAAACATTGCCATGGCGTTATGGCCGTATTTATCGGTCAGGCGCACTTTGTGGAACTTGGAATTTGGCGTTTTCGCGCCAAGAATTTCATAGGAGACATGCTCATAGAGCGACGGCTTTTCGCGGCGTATCATGCGCATATATGCCTGCGGGTCATGAAACTCTTCCTGGATGCCCTTAGAGTTAAGCTCGTAGGCTATGCGATCATTGCGCTTACGAATGGCCTCTAGCTGGTCTTTAATGACTACATCCGCCTGATCCAGCGCCGGAGCCGCCGCCTCAACATAGGGCGCTATATCCGCGCTGCTTGCCACCGCGTCCTCGGCTTTGGCCGGTATATTCATCAATAAAAGAGCCAATACGGCCAGACTTGCATTTTTTATCATCATCTCTTGTAACTTGCCCCTCTAGCCGTTTTAACAATTGTACTATATAAATAAGAATAAAACTCTTTCAGGATATTATAAGTGTCAGACTTTAAACTTTTATTAATATTTCCAGCTTTTTTGGCAATTTTTTGCGGATTTTCAGCCCAAACATTGGCGCAGCCTGCGGTAAAAGCCGTTCCACCTGTTGAAGTTTCAAGCGAAGAGCTTGCCCCGCCAGAGCCCACAGGCATTGTCGTTGTCGAGCTATTTTCCTCGCAAGCCTGTATGTTCTGCCCCAAGGCAGATGGCTATCTCAACAAATTGGC
>JBBKXC010000293.1:0-2904 GCA_037969275.1 Bdellovibrionales bacterium
GCGCACGTACAGGTGTTTAATCAGGGCATTAAATCTTATCGCGATTTGCCTGTACGCCTCGCTGAATTTGGCTGCTGTCATAGAAATGAGGCGCATGGAGCGCTGCATGGTTTGATGCGCGTACGCCAGTTCACGCAAGATGATGCACATATTTTTTGCCGTGAAGACCAGATCACCGAAGAGGCCGTTGGCTTTTGCGATTTGCTCAAAAAGGTTTATAGCGACCTTGGTTTTGATGATGTCGCTGTGGCACTTTCACTGCGCCCTGAAACGCGCGTGGGCTCGGACGAGCTTTGGGATAAGGCCGAGGAGGGACTTCGCAAGGCGCTCATCCAGACTGGTCTTGAATTCCGTGAGGATGAGGGAGAAGGCGCATTCTATGGCCCTAAAATCGATTATCAAGTACGTGACGCCATTGGCCGTACGTGGCAATGCGGTACGCTTCAGCTTGATTTCAACTTGCCTGAGCGCCTCGATGCGTCTTTTGTTGGTGAAGATGGCAATAGGCACCGCCCCGTTATGCTTCACCGCGCGATCCTAGGCTCGCTGGAACGCTTTATCGGCGTGATGATCGAAAGCTATGCCGGAAAGTTGCCTTTATGGCTCGCGCCTGTACAATGCGTCGTGGCGACCATTACAGGTAAGGCCGATGATTACGCTATGGGCGTAGTTGCGCAGCTTAAAGAAGCCGGCATTCGCGCCGAACTAGATATCCGCAACGAGAAGATAAATTACAAGGTGCGTGAGCACAGTCATGCCAAAGTCCCTGTAATGTTTGTAGTCGGTGTACGTGAGGAAGAAGAAAAGACAGTGGCCATACGCCGCCTTGGTTCTCAGGATCAAACGGTTCTCTCTTTCGAGCAGGCGCTAAAAGAGCTGAGTGAAGAATCAAAGGCGCCGTTCTAAAATGCGCTGCGTCCTTAAATATTTGCTCTTGATCTTAGCCTTTCAGGCTATAGGCTATGAGATCGGGCAAACCACACAAAGCAATATGGGGTGGTATGACGGCCTTGAAAAATCGGCGTTCACACCGCCCGATATTGCCTTCCCCATTGTTTGGAGCACGCTGTATGTCCTGCTGGCTATAGCTGCGCGCAAGGTTTATGTCTTTTGGCGCGAGAGTAAAGACCACGGGCTCTTTTTATTATTCTGCTTACAAATGGCGCTTAATTGGGGATGGAGTTTCGTTTTCTTCGGTGCGCATGAAATTGCGTACGGCTTTTACTGGATAGTTGTTTTTGACATCGCGATGTTGGGCTTTATTGCTGTCGCGTGGCGGCCATTGCACAAAGCTGCTCTTCTGGTTGCGCCTACATTCTTATGGGGGCTTTACGCCGGATATTTAAATTACGCCATCATGGCTTTAAATTAATATGAGCACATATGAAGAGCCTCCGCCGGACTGTTTTTGTGATGGTGATGATGCCGTGCAAACGGAAATAATTCCTTCTGCAAAGGATATTGG
The DNA here is from genome assembly GCA_037969275.1 of Bdellovibrionales bacterium. Taxonomy (GTDB): domain Bacteria; phylum Pseudomonadota; class Alphaproteobacteria; order Micavibrionales; family Micavibrionaceae; genus UBA2638. The sequence goes on from JBBKXC010000293.1 coordinate 1,466, forward strand.
CGGCTTCGAAGTCATGCGCGCGCTACCTTCCACAGACAAGCAAATGATCGGCCCGTTTATTTTCTGGGATCAAATGGGCCCAGGTGAATTTATCACCGGCAAGGGGCTAGACGTACGCCCGCATCCTCATATCAATCTGGCCACCCTTACCTATTTGTTCGATGGAGAAATCCAGCACCGCGATTCGCTGGGTACAGATCAAATTATTCGGCCCGGCGCGGTTAATTTGATGAGCGCAGGGCGCGGCATAACGCATAGTGAGCGTACGCCCGAAGCATTGCGCCCTAAAAATACGTCGCTTTTCGGCATACAGTCATGGCTGGCGCTGCCGCAAAAAGATGAAGAAATCGCGCCGGATTTTGCGCATATTACCAAGGAAGCCCTCCCTATTCTCGAGGATAAGGGCGCGCAAATACGTCTCGTTATGGGCGATACGTACGGTAAATCGAGCCCTGTACCATCCTATAGCAAAACACTGTATGTTGATGCGCTTTTGGAGGCGGGCAGCTCTATTCCTGTACCTATTGAAGTCGAAGAGCGTGGCATTTATGTTCTGCAAGGGAAAATTGCTCTCAATGGAACAGAGTATGAAGCGGGCAGGCTTTTGGTTTTGCGGCCGGGAGATGCCATTACGATTAAGGCGCTTACGCCCGCGCGTCTTTTGATACTGGGCGGCGACGCGTTTACAGAGCCCCGCTATATATGGTGGAATTTTGTTTCATCCCGTAAAGATCGTATAGAGCAGGCTAAAGCGGATTGGCGTGAGGGCCGCTTTTCCAGTGTAGTCGGCGATGATAAAGAATTTATACCGCTACCTTAATCAACACATTCGAGAACAGAGGCCAGGTCATCAAAATCATAGCGCTTCATGGCGTCGATGGCTTCTTGTGCCGGCTTGTAACAATCAGGAACAGCTGCTGCGAGCGCCTTGTCATTATACCAACTCATTTTGGCATCATTGGCGATGCGGCGCGCAACGCCGGTAAACATATTTGTAATTCTTAAGCCTTCATAGGCCGCTTCGCCTTGCTTATCGGCCATCAAAAGTTCGTATTGTTTCATCTGCATTGTTTCGATAGAGAGCATAACGGCCGGTGAAAACTGACCTTCAAATGTGCTCAGGAGACCGGCATTCTTAAAAACCTCAGATAGACCTTCAAAAAACTCTATTTCCAATTCGTCTACAGCTTCTTGCAATAGTTCTATGTCGCTGAAATTGATTGTTCCCATAAATGTACTCCCAGTATATTATTTTTTATAATGGAACGAAACTAAACTTAGAAAGTTAGAGAGTCAATGTGCGGATTCTCTTGCAAGTAACCGCAAAGCCTTTTATATAGTAGGTATTATAAATTATGAGGAGAGACGACCATCAGTAAATCATTCAAACCACCCCGCCGCGAAGAAGATTCCACGCGCGTGAATGAAAAAATAACATC
>JBBKXC010000294.1:0-2902 GCA_037969275.1 Bdellovibrionales bacterium
GCGCACGTACAGGTGTTTAATCAGGGCATTAAATCTTATCGCGATTTGCCTGTACGCCTCGCTGAATTTGGCTGCTGTCATAGAAATGAGGCGCATGGAGCGCTGCATGGTTTGATGCGTGTACGCCAGTTCACGCAAGATGATGCACATATTTTTTGCCGTGAAGACCAGATCACCGAAGAGGCCGTGGGCTGTTGCGATTTGCTCAAAAAAGTTTATAGCGACCTTGGTTTTGATGATGTCGCCGTGGCACTTTCGCTGCGACCTGAAACGCGTGTGGGCTCGGACGAGCTTTGGGATAAGGCTGAGGAGGGACTTCGTAAGGCGCTCATCCAGACTGGTCTTGAATTCCGTGAGGATGAAGGCGAGGGCGCATTCTATGGCCCTAAAATTGATTATCAAGTTCGTGACGCCATTGGCCGTACGTGGCAATGCGGTACGCTCCAGCTTGATTTCAACTTACCTGAACGCCTCGATGCGTCTTTTGTTGGCGAAGATGGCAACAGGCACCGCCCCGTTATGCTTCACCGCGCCATTCTCGGCTCGCTGGAACGCTTTATCGGCGTGATGATCGAAAGCTATGCTGGAAAGCTGCCTCTATGGCTCGCGCCCGTACAATGCGTTGTGGCGACCATTACAGGTAAGGCCGATGATTACGCTATGGGCGTAGTGGCGAAGCTTAAAGAAGCCGGCATTCGCGCCGAGCTGGATATCCGCAACGAGAAGATTAATTATAAGGTGCGCGAGCACAGTCATGCCAAAGTGCCTGTTATGTTTGTGGTTGGTGTACGTGAGGAAGAAGAAAAGACGGTGGCCATACGCCGACTTGGTTCTCAAGATCAAACGGTTCTCTCGTTCGAGCAGGCTTTAAATGAGCTGAGTGAAGAATCAAAGGCGCCGTTCTAAAATGCGCTGCGCCCTTAAATATTTGCTATGGATCCTAACCTTTCAAGCCATAGGCTATGGGATCGGGCAGATAACGCAAAGTAATATGGCCTGGTATGACGGCCTTGAAAAATCGAGCTTTACCCCGCCCGATATTGCCTTTCCCATCGTTTGGAGTGTGCTGTATGTTCTGCTGGCTATAGCTGCGCGCAAGGTTTTTGTCTTTTGGCGTGAGAGTAAAGACCACGGGCTCTTTTTATTATTCTGCTTACAAATGGTGCTAAATTGGGGGTGGAGTTTTGTTTTCTTTGGCGCGCATGAAATTGCGTACGGCTTTTACTGGATAGTTGTCTTTGACATCGCGATGCTGGGTTTTATTGCTGCCGCGTGGCGGCCATTGCACAAAGCGGCTCTTCTGGTCGCGCCTACGTTCTTATGGGGGCTTTACGCCGGATATTTGAATTACGCCATCATGGTTTTGAATTAATATGAGCACATATGAAGAGCCTCCCCCGGAATGTTTTTGCGATGGTGACAATGCTGTGCAAACGGAAATAATTCCTTCTGCAAAGGATATTGGCGGCTTCGAAGTGATGCGCGCATTGCCTTCCACTGATAAGCAAATGATTGGCCCGTTTATTTTCTGGGATCAAATGGGCCCCGGTGAATTTATTACCGGCAAGGGACTAGACGTTCGCCCGCATCCTCATATCAATTTGGCCACCCTTACCTATTTGTTCGATGGAGAAATCCAGCACCGCGATTCGCTGGGGACAGATCAAATTATTCGACCCGGCGCTGTTAATTTGATGAGTGCAGGGCGCGGCATAACGCATAGCGAGCGTACGCCCGAAGCATTGCGCCCAAAAAATACGTCGCTTTTCGGCATACAGTCATGGCTGGCGCTGCCGGAAAAAGACGAAGAGATTGCGCCGGATTTTGCGCATATTACCAAGGAAGCCCTCCCTATTCTCGAGGATAAGGGCGCGCAAATACGTCTCGTTATGGGTGATGCGTACGGTAAATCAAGCCCTGTACCATCCTATAGCAAAACACTATATGTTGATGCGCTTTTAGAGGCGGGTTGCTCTATTCCTGTACCTATTGAAGTTGAAGAGCGCGGCATTTATGTATTGCAGGGGAAAGTTGCCCTGAGTGGAACAGAGTATGAAGCGGGCAGGCTTTTGGTTTTGCGGCCGGGAGATGCCATTACGATTAAGGCGCTTACGCCCGTGCGTCTTTTGATACTAGGCGGGGACGCGTTTACTGAGCCACGCTATATTTGGTGGAATTTTGTTTCATCCCGCAAAGAGCGGATAGAGCAGGCTAAAGCGGATTGGCGTGAGGGCCGCTTTAGCAGTGTGGTGGGCGATGATAAAGAATATATACCGCTGCCTTAATCAACACATTCAAGAACAGAGGCCAGATCATCAAAATCATAGCGCTTCATCGCGTCGATGGCTTCTTGCGTGGGCTTGAAATGCTCAGGGACTGCTTTTGCAAGCTCTCTGTCATTATACCAGCTCATTTTGCAGTCATTGGCGACCTGGCGCGCAACGCCTGTAAACATATTTGTAATTCTTAAACCTTCATAGGCGGCTTCCGCCTTCTTATTCGCCATGAGAAGATCATATTGGTTAAATTGCATCATTTCGATAGAGAGCATGACGGCTGGAGTGAATTGGCCTTCAAATGTACTTAAAAGCCCTGCATTTTTAAAAGTCTCGGAAAGCCCTTCAAAAAATTCTATTTCAAGTTCGTCTACAACTTCTTGTAATATTTCAATATCTCCAAAATTAACTTTTCCCATAAATGTACTCCCAGTATTTATTTTTATAATGGAACGAACCTAAACTTAGAAAGTTAGAGAGTCAATGTGCGGATTCACTTGCAAGTGGCCGCAAAGCCTTTTATATAGTAGGTATTATAAATTATGAGGAGAGACGACCATCAGTAAATCATTCAAACCACCCCGCCGCGAAGAAGATTCCACGCGCGTGAATGAAAAAATAACATC
>JBBKXC010000295.1:0-7158 GCA_037969275.1 Bdellovibrionales bacterium
AGAATCCGTTGCGCCCATTTTACGTTTTTTAATACCGTGTCTCATAGTCTTTTCCTTTTCCTCGCCAGAATTTCGGGCGATCTTGCGGCCTCACGGGGTGAGAACCATTTAATTACCGACCGGCACCTTAAAACAAAGTTACAAATCGGGGCGGACAACAGCGTCCAAATTATTCAGGAGCAGAAATTTCTGACCCTGCTTGTGCGGCTTTATCAGCTTTCAAAACCTCATCGGCAATTGCTTGCGCTAAATCCGGGGAGATTGCTCCACCCCAACGAATAGCAGTTTCAAAAGCCGCCTTAGCTTGCGTGGACAAAGCGGAAATTTTATCCGCTTTGTCCTTATCCAGAGCACGACGCTCCTTAACTGCGAGGTCTAAATAGCCCATGATTAGAACTGTGTCTCATCGACTTTTTTAGCCAATTCTTCAATGTTCTCTGGCGGCCAGCCTTCGACCTGCATACCAAGGTGCAGACCCATATTTGTAAGTACTTCTTTGATTTCATTCAAAGATTTACGGCCAAAGTTTGGTGTGCGGAGCATATCGCCTTCTGATTTTTGTACCAAATCACCAATGTAAACGATGTTATCGTTTTTAAGGCAATTGGCAGAACGCACTGAAAGCTCAAGCTCTTCAACTTTCTTAAGCAGATTTTTGTTGAATGGAAGCTCTTGCGCTTCTTCGGCTTCTGTTGCTTCTTTCGGCTCATCGAAGTTGATGAAGACCTGAAGCTGATCCTGAAGGATACGGGCTGCGTATGCAACGGCATCTTCCGGTGTAATCACGCCATTTGTCTCAACGCTGAGTGTCAATTTGTCGAAGTCAGTAATCTGGCCAACGCGCGTATCTTCAACATCATATGTCACTTTACGAACAGGTGAGAAAACACTGTCTACCGGGATCAGGCCAACTGGCGCTTCTTCCGGACGATTTTGGGTCGCAGGGCGGTAGCCCTTACCAGTATTAACGATCAGCTCCATAGAAAGCTTCGCTCCCTTATCCAATGTACAAATGACAAGGTCAGGGTTCATGATCTCGATATCAGCGCCCGCTTCAATCTGGGCAGCCGTAACTTCACATGGGCCTTCAGCAGAAAGGCGCATTTTCTTAGGACCTTCAGCGTGCATACGCACAGCCAATGCCTTGATATTCAAAATAATGTCTGTCACATCTTCGCGAACGCCTTCGATAGAAGAGAATTCATGAACAACACCGTTAATTTGAACAGCCGTTACAGCCGCGCCTTGCAACGAGGACAAAAGAATACGGCGCAATGAGTTACCAAGCGTCAAGCCAAAGCCGCGCTCAAGTGGTTCTGCCACGATTTTACCGATATGTGTGCCTGATTTATGAGCCACCTCGAGTTTCGCGGGTTTAATCAGTTCAATCCAGTTCTTATGTATCATAGTTTTTTCCTTATCTCATCCGGCTCTTAACCGGCCTCTTGTTAATGTTGATTTTAAAAAGCTTATCCCCGCCTACAAAATGCAAGCGGGGATTAATTCATTATACGCGGCGGCGCTTACGTGGGCGACAACCATTGTGGGGTATCGGCGTAATATCCTGAATACCTTTAATAGTGAAGCCAATGCTTTGCAGCGCGCGCAAAGCTGATTCACGGCCTGAACCTGGACCTTTAACGCGAACGTCAAGTTCCTTCATGCCGTGCTCCTGTGCCTTTTTACCAGCATCTTCGGCAGCCATCTGCGCCGCATAGGGCGTGGACTTACGTGAGCCTTTAAAGCCCATCATGCCTGAAGATGACCACGAAACTACGTTTCCTTGTGCATCGGAGATTGTTACGAGCGTATTGTTGAATGTCGAATTAACGTGAGCCACGCCAGATACGATATTCTTCTTCTCTTTTCTTTTTGCTTTTACGGGTTTAGCCATTATTCATACCCTCCTATTTCTTCTTGCCAGCAATTGGTTTAGCCGGGCCTTTACGGGTACGGGCATTTGTCTTCGTGTTCTGGCCGCGCACTGGCAGACCGGAACGGTGACGAAGACCACGGTAACATTTCATGTCCATCAAACGTTTGATATTCATGGAGATCTCGCGGCGTAAATCCCCTTCGATGAGGAGACCGCAATTTTCAATCTCGGAACGGATAGCATTAAGCGTATCCTCGTCAATGTTCGCCATACGCATTTGAACATCAATGCCAAGTTTTTCACAAATTCTGAATGCCGTCACGCGGCCAATACCATGTACATAGGTAAGGGCAATCGGGACGCGTTTTTTATCGGGTACGTTAACCCCGGCGATACGTGCCATAGTCTTTTCCTTTCATTTTAAGCAAAAATACGGAAAAACTCCATATTTTCTGCGGCCAAACCGTTTACAGCTCTGTTCGGAAGATTTGCGCTGCGCCGGTTTGTAAACAATATTAATCCGTGAGAAAATCCCCACGAATGAGCGGAATATACGGCTTTCTGCAGTCTTGTCAATGTTTTTGTTACTGCGCCATACAAACGCTGCGAGCATTTAAAGGTTATGCCGCCTTTTCAAGCCCGATCGCAGCTTCAATTTCCGCGGTCACGCTAGAAATTTTCTGCATGCCATTCACGGGCTTAACGCCTGTGCGCTCCCCGTAATAAGGAAGAACCTTCGCGGAATAGTCGCGGTAGGCGCTGAGACGTCTTTGCAAGGCTTCGACAGTGTCATCGCTTCGACCCTCTTCGTCGCTACGCTTTTTAATGCGCTCAACAATCGGCGCGTCATCAACGCGCAGCTCAAGCACGAGATCAATCTTCTTATTACGCTCACTCAGCATGGCACCTAGCGCCTCGGCTTGTGCCACAGTTCTTGGAAAACCGTCAAAAATAAAGCCCTTAGCCCCACCAGGAGCATCAATGCGCGCCGCGATCATACCGATAACAATATCATCGGCAACCAATGCGCCCGCATCCATAAGTTTCTTGGCCTCTACACCTAGCGGCGTTCCGGCGCTGACTTCCTCGCGGAGCATATCGCCCGTTGAAAGCTGCTTCAGACCGTATTTTTCTTCTATGATTTTGGCTTGAGTGCCTTTACCGGCGCCGGGGGGGCCGAAAAAAATCACATTCATTGTTCGTTCTCCTTAGGTTTTTCCGTTCGAAACTCTCTAGCGCTTACGCCCGCCCAGCTTCGCTTTCTTCATCAGACCTTCATATTGATGCGCGATTAAATGCGAATGGATCTGCGCCACTGTGTCCAGCGTCACCGTCACGACAATCAAAAGGCTCGTCCCGCCAAAGTAAAACGGCATGTTGTATTTCGCGATCATAAATTCCGGCAATAGACAGATGAAGACAAGATAGCCCGACCCAATCACGGTAATCCGCGTCAGTACATAATCAAAATAATCTGCCGTATTCTTCCCTGGACGAATCCCCGGAATAAAGCCACCATATTTACGCAGCATCTCTGCATTTTCCTGCGGATTGAACATGATTGCCGTATAGAAAAACGCAAAGAACACAATGAGCGCGCCATACATAAGCATATAACTCGGCTGGCCATGGGATAGATGTTGGCGAACAAAAGATGTCACATCATTATCGGCAAGTTGGCTAAAACCAATCACAGTCAAAGGTAAGAGCAAAAGTGCAGATGCGAAAATCGGCGGAATAACGCCAGATGTGTTGATCTTAAGCGGAATATGGTTTGTTTGCCCCTGCATCATCTGGTTGCCCACCTGACGCTTCGGATATTGCACAACGACGCGGCGCTGCGCACGCTCCATGAACACGATAAAGGCAATAACGCCTGTAACCATGACAAACATCGTCATGAGCTCAAGGAAGTTAAATTGACCCTGACGCCCAAGCTCCAACGTAGAAGCGATAGCGCGCGGCAATTCGGCCACAATACCGGCAAAGATAATCAATGAAATACCGTTACCGATACCGCGGCTAGTGATTTGCTCACCGAGCCACATCAAAAACACCGTACCGCCCACAATAGTAATCACCGTAGAAATACGGAAGAACATACCGGGGTCAATAACAGCCGAGCCCGTAGAGCCCTGCATACCTTCAAGACCAACCGCAAGACCGTAAGCCTGCACAGTCGCCAAAAGAACAGTCAAATAACGGGTATATTGGTTAATTTTCTGACGGCCAGACTCGCCCTCTTTTTTGATCGCTTCTAATTTCGGCGACATGCTTGAGGCAAGCTGCATAATAATAGAGGCCGAAATGTAGGGCATAATATTGAGCGCAAAAATCGTCATACGCTGCAAGGCACCGCCGGAGAACATATTAAACATGTCCAAAATACCGCCGCCACGCTGCGTGAAGATATCCTGCCATACATGCGGGTCAATACCCGGAACAGGAATATACGTACCAAGGCGATACACCAGCAAAGCGCAGACCACAAACAAAAGCCGACGTTTTAATTCTGTCGCTTTTGAAAACGCACCCCAGTTTACATTTTTTGCCATTTGTTCGGCGGCTGAAGCCATAGCGGTTCGTCCTTATACTTTTAATTTATTAGAATATCCACTCATAGCGAAAAGACGCGCCCGCCGCAAGGTCAAAGCACCCTCTATCCCAGCGTTTTTTATTTGACATATTAATATTGACTGCGTATAATTGCGCAAATTGCGAGGCATAATGACGAAAGAAGGCGACTGTATTGAATTTAACCCGCTCCTGATGGGGGAGACGAAGGATGTACGCCCAGAACGGATCAGGGCACAAAAGCCGAAGCGTTCACCGCTAACACTTCAAGACAACCAGCCACTGATCCCCATTGATACCATCCAAGGCGACATTGAAGCGCAGTGCCGCCAGTTTGGCGATATGGTCATGATTGCACTTATTAAGACAATGGATCATTTTGTGTCCCCCAATCACCTTGCCCCCATATTCAAGCGCAAAGACCACATGGTCGGTGAGAAAAAAAGAATAGATATCACGACAAAAAAACCTGGATTTGCTCTATTAGGGTCAGCGTTTTTATCAACCTCTATTCATTTTGATCTCATGACAAAAATATTTAAAAAGAATATTTCCAAAGGCATCGGTGGAAGTTCAACATTTGGCTATAAGCATCCAGGTTCGCTCAGCACTAGCATTGGTAAAGACGGCACCACGGTTCATGACATTATTAATGGCCCGCATTTTTTGCCGGAAACCTCACAGTTTATTGCAGGCGTCGTAAAGGATTGCGCCCAATACCATAGCCGTTATAAGGACGATATTTACGGCAAAGTTGAAGAAATAGCCGCGCAAAATATCAGAGCCGCTGTGCAAGAAGTGTTTTATGCGCCAAAACCGCAATTGCCATCCGTAAATGAGGACGGTGGAAAACATCTTGCGCAGAGCGCGTTCGAGCGCGATATCCGCGTTCTTGGCGATGCGATAAAGCTGAGCATGGAGCGCTCCATCGAGGACTTAGTACAGGCCGGTGAAAAACGCCCAAAAGTCAAAACATCTTATTCCTTTAAAGGATCGTCAAACTCCTTAACCGTGAAAACTAGTAATTTCGGTATGCATTGGCCTGATCGTGATGAATTTAAAATTAGTTTTTTAACCCGAAATGATGCGGAATATAGTTGCGATGTTGAGCGAGCATTTTATGATGGCGGCACTCACTATCAAGCTGGACATATCCTTATTCCATTCATTAAAGAGGAAGCAACAATCGCCTCATGCCTAACAGAGAAAGTCATTAACGATATATCTGCTCAGATTTATGAAGGCATCAAAGAAAATCACACCCGCTTATTAAATGGTAAAATCAAAGAAGCGGCTAATTTACCAAAAGCAATCCGCAGCCATCTTAACCACGCACTTGCCGCAACATTCGGCGGTGATATGGCCATGAGCGCTAGCAAGCCATTAGACTTAACCAGCTTTGATAAACCAGCAGCTGATGAGCAGTTCCGCGCCGAGCTGATTGCCCTGAAAAGCGCTGGAAAAAGTGATCATTATTTATTACAAACGTTCGGCATGGCCGCTGGTGCTAAATCCGGAGAGGACGCCTCCGTCATAGCAGAATGGCAAATAGGCCGCACGCTGCGCCTCCCGGCCACCCTTGATAAAATCCGCAATATCAGCGATACCCTGACAAAATTTGTTGATATCGATATCACAGAGCGCGCAAGGAATGCCGCCACCTTGATGTCGCAAATGCGAGTTTTGCAAAAAACGGCCACACAGGATTTAAACGCCTTAAGCATAGAAGCTAAATCCATCCACGGTGCAAAAACGCTCATGAAAGCGCATGAAGACATATTACAAAAATATGTCCAAGGTTTTCATCATCGCAAAGAATTTTTGTCCGAAACATTCGGTGAGGCTTCCGTTATTAAAAAAGAAAACGCTCTCCTGACAAACCTGAGCGCCGCGCAAATTCATTGCGGCAATCAAGAAAGCATTCATGAGCGCCTGACATTGGATATGATGGAACAAATTAGCGATTTTTCAACCAATATGGCCTTCCTCGCCCGCTCGATGCAAGACATTGTGACGGAGACCACACTACAAAGCCTTGTGCGCGAAGGCCAAGTAATCGGGGATATCGACACCGCGACATTGACCTCATTGGGGTTAAAGCCCACTGACATAGCAGCCCATAAAGCCAAAAGCCGTTTAGAGCTTGAAAATTCCATTCAGCAAAAAATTGAAGATTTGCGCAAAAGCTTTACGCCGCTCGCCTTAGCCACAAACAAGATCGAGCGAGATCTCGTTACCGCCGACGCCAGAGAAATTAAAATGCTGCCTGCACCAGAGCCGATTGAGCCACCAACCTAAGCATTACCAATTCGTACATAATTTCGCAACGCGTGCATATTCTGCCGGAGAGTCGAATTTGAGTTGCGCTTTTTGCAGGTCTGGCATGATCTGCGCCAGATACGCTTGGCTTTGGCGCATAATATCATCTTGCATTTGTATTTGTAAATCAGGCACATGGCCAGGGGTCGTTACACGCGCCCTTGCGTAATCTTTCGCAATCGATCTCAGCTTATTTTTAAACTTGGCCGCGAATTTTATATGATAACTATTCATAATATCGATATGCTTTTTTTCATGTGCAAGCACGGCATTATACTCACACGAGCCCTTACTATAATTTTTAGCAATCATGACAGATGGGTGCGCAATAAAAGTGCCCTGAATACTCTCAACATGGACACAGGACGCGCCAGCGTCTTCTTTCATTT
>JBBKXC010000296.1:0-12921 GCA_037969275.1 Bdellovibrionales bacterium
AACATAGATTTATTTTACCATTCCAACGCTTAAAGGTCATTTGATTTTTTCGCGAAACGAGCATCAAAAATCACTGCATTCTTAAAATATAGAATAAGTATTAAGAAAATCTATGTTTAAACTTAATGCCCGTGACCCATAGCATGATTTTTCATGCCCTTATGATCTGTCATTTTATCCATTTTATGACCCATTTCATGCTTCATTTGAGAATGATCGCCCATCATATCCGTCGGGCATTGGCCCATTTTCATGCCCTTCATGGCGCCTTTATCCTTGCAACAGCAATTGGGACATTTGCAATCCATATCTGTGCAATCGCCTTTACAGCCATCTTTGCAACATTTCATATCCTTACAGCAATCCATGCCATCACAGCACGCCATCTTCATTGGCGCTGTGCAATTTACGGATGAGAAATCCATATGGCTCATCATGTCATCCATGCCATCAATCATATCCGGCGTGATGGAAATTGCGCATTGATCGCCCGGATAGGCGGCAATAATATTATGCATCAGCGCTATTTCCTGCGCTTGATCGCGCAGCACATCAAGATTCATGCGCTCCAAATAGCCGTTATTGACATCCGGATTACCCAGATAATCCCGCGCCATCATCAGGGCGCCTTCATGGTGCACAATCATTGCCTTGGCAAAAAGAACATCGGTGGCGGAAACCACATCATCGCCATTAAATATGCGCTGAATAGGCGGGGTGGGGCTGCGCATAAAGCGGTCACGCTGCGCTAGACCTTTCGTGGCGACTTGGTGCCAAACGGCGCCGCGCGAGAAATCGGCGCGCTTAATATGGCTCTGAACCGTATCCAGCATGAGAATCTCAAAGGTCTGGTTACGGATAATGCCGCCCGCCAGCGCGCTAAGTCTTGCGCTTGATCTGCCCTCAGCGTTCAGATATTTCTCCGACATCGTGAGCGCGCCGGCATGGTGCGGGCGCATGCCTGTAATATAATCCTGATCTATTTTGAAATCTTGCGGGGAGTAATACTCATACCACGGCGTGGTGACCTTAGGGCCAAAACCAGCGTAATCCTCCTCGATTAATGACTGCGCGTAGCTTTGCGCCCCCGTCAATAAAAATGCGGCCAGCACAGCCAGTGATAGAATAAATTTTTTCATGATAATCCCTTCCTTTGAAGGCTTATTCGGAGGGGAATACAATAAGGTTACTTATTCCTTCTCCATCGTGCATTGGAGCGGTTGCTCGCTTTGCCGCGCGTAATCCATCACGGTGGCGACCTTGGTTTCGGCGACTTCATAGGTGAAAATACCGCAGACGCCAACGCCGCGCCGATGCACATGGAGCATGATGTCCGTGGCTTCTTGGCGGTTTTTATTGAAGAATTTTTCAATAATATGTACGACAAATTCCATCGGCGTATAATCATCATTTAAAATGAGAACCTTATACATCGCCGGTTTTTTGGTTTTGGGGCGCGTTTTGAGAAGCAGGCCGGATTCAGTGTCAGGAATTTCATCCCCGCCGCCAAAATCAGGCGGCGCGCCATCATCGCCTTCAAGGCGAGGCAATGCATCCAGTTTGTCTAATATATCTGTATAAAAATTCATCCCCACCAATGTAATTAGTGTTGAAGCCGAAATCCAGCGTCAATTACAGGAAATGCCGAAATGTTAAAGCTTTTAAGGCTTATCGGATACTCAGACGGAACGCGAAATAAAAAAACCCGATGAGACAGGGCTCACCGGGTTTTTAATATTCTAATCAGAATGACTAAGCAGCCATTGATTTCTTGGCAGTGTTCATGCCTTTAGTGAATTGTGAATTGATCGGCTCAACGCACTCATTAAGCATTTTCACACTCATTTCAGTGATTTTAGTCGCGCCGGACATGAAATCATCAAAATTCGCTTGAGCAATTTTGTTTTGAACTTCTGCAAAGTCATTCAGGTTTTTAGAGCCCATTACTTCTTTCATGAACTTGCCTTGACGCTCGGCGGCGCCCTGCGCGATGGACATAGACATGCGCATAATATCTTCCATACCTTTAGCAAAGATAGTGGATGATTTGATAACCGCTTCAACGTTTTCGCGGCCCATTTCAGTTGCATCATTAGACAGTTTGTCGAATTGTGTTTTACCTTGAACCATGAGTTTCTCCATTGATTTGTTTTGTGTTCCGATAGTGTAAAGTTTTGCACTACCCTGATTTGTTACAGATTGAAGTTTTTTAACCTGTGATACGGATGTATCGACGGCCTTTTTAACTGCTTTCACAGTACGTTTTTTAGACGCTGTTGTTTTTCTTTTTACAGCTGATTTCTTCGCTGCTGCTTTTTTAACGGCAGGCTTTTTCTTGGCTGCTGTTTTCTTCTTTGCAGGCTTACTCTCAGCCGCTTTGGTTACAGCCGTTTTTTCGGCTGTTTTTTCCGGTGTTGCTGCTACCGGTGTGCTGTTTTTTGCGACCAGCGGTGTCACTTTTTCTTGAGACATAATAACATTCCTTTTGTTTTATCTGCGGACATTTCTATTCTGGTAATCCAGTATATTGTCCGCTATTTACACACTACAAAAATAGGGGTTTACACCCTAAAGTCAAGAAGTTTTTTTTGCACTGCACAAAAAATGGTCTTTTGGACAATTTTCCCAAGATCATTTAGTATTAAAAGAGAAACATTTTTGTATTCGCGCCCTATTTCTCTATACTTATTAAAACGCCTATACGAACAGATTCGCATATAAGAAGTTCCATGATCAAAAAAACGTCTCGAAATAATTGCAGCCGCTATCGCGCCTTTACATTAGGCGGCCTCGTATTTGCGCTCTCTCTCGCCTTCCTTATGGGGGGCACATCATCTGCATTGGCCAAGAGCAAAAAGAAATCCGGCGGTAATGATAAATACGCCTCTATCGTGATTGATGCCGATACAGGCATGGTCATTAGCGAAAGTAACCCCGATAAAAAACTCCACCCCGCCTCCCTCACTAAGGCGATGACTTTGATGATGATGTTCGATGCGCTCAATTCTGGCCGCGCCGGCTTAAAAGATCATATTCGTATTTCCACGCATGCCGCATCTATGGTTCCTTCAAAACTTAATTTGCCGATTGGCTCTACAATTAAGGTCGAAGACGCCATTTTAGCGCTCGTGACAAAATCCGCCAATGACGTCGCCGCCGCTATGGCTGAGCATTTAGGCGGCACCGAATCCAATTTCGCTAAAATGATGACAGCCAAGGCACGCCAAATTGGCATGAGAAATACAACCTTTGTAAACGCATCCGGCCTCCATGACCCACGCCAGATTTCAACGGCGCGCGATATGGCGATCATGGCGCGCACGATGATTCACAGTTACCCGCAGCAATATAAATATTTCAAGATCAGCAATTTCACCTATCAGGGCAAATCGCACCGTAATCATAACCGCCTCATGGAAACCTATAAGGGTATGGACGGCCTAAAAACCGGCTATGTCGCCGCGTCCGGTTTTAATCTTGTGGCCTCTGCTGTGCGTAATAATCACCGCATTATTGGCGTTGTCTTTGGTGGGCGCTCCACCGCTACCCGTAATGCCCATATGGCGAATTTGCTCGATAGCGGCTTTGAAAATGTCGGCTCGTTTAAGGTGGCCCGCTTTGATAATCCGCCGCTCCCGCAGCGCAAACCAGCCATATTGCGCGCAATAGCATCACTCAACACCATTGCGCCCGCTACAGAAGGCGGCAGCCAATGGGCCAGCCTGAACACAACTTTGCAAAAAGGCATGTTTGGCCAGATTGCCGGAGAGGGCGATAACGACCCCGCCGCGTCGCGCCGCATCGAGACGGGCCTCATCGCCATCGCCGCGCATAAAGGCGAAGCTATTAATGTCCGCCAAGCTGTTGCCGCTACGCAGGCCGCCAATCCGGCAGCGCCCACGCAAGCACAGCGCCAGGCACAGCGCATAGTTCCGGCCACATTAACGCCGCAAGATAGATCAATCAATGATGCATGGGCCATACAGATCGGCGCTTTTAGCAGCCGCGCCCAAACAGATCAGGCTTTAGGTAAAGCCGTTTTACAGCTTCCCGATCATTTGCGGGCAGGCCATCCGGTTATTGTACCAACCAAAAAGGGAGAGGACTGGTTATTCCGTGCCCGCTTGAACGGTTACACCGAAGCCCAAGCGCTTGCAGCCTGTAATGTCCTGAAGGACTGCATCCCCGTACAGCCGCAAGGAACACGTTAAATGTCTGACTTCACTACGCCGCTTTGCGTCTCCAGACCCAAGGAGCGCGGCAATATTCTTTTTATGGTTCTGATTGCCATCGCGTTAATAGGGATATTAACCGCCGTCATCAGCCAAAGCACAGATGGCGAGAAGGCGGGCATTGATGGTGAAACCTTGACCATTCGCGCAAGCGAAACACAGCGTTACGCCTCCGAGCTTGAGCGCGGTATTGGTTATATCATGCAGCATGGCATCAGCGAATCTGATATCAGATTTGCCATTCCGACCGACACCGCCAATGCCACTGGTTATGGTGATTTGGCCGCCGATGCCACGCCGAAAGACCAGATGTTTCATCCAGATGGCGGCGCGGCCAATTACCGTGATCCCCCTTCAGATGTTCAACTTACGGCCGCGCCATGGGAATTTTATGGCGGCACGCGCATTCCGGGAGCTGGAACCAATAAGGCGGATTTGATTGCCGTTCTGCCTAATGTCACGTTGCAATTTTGCCAAAAAATCAACGCCCTAAACGGCCAGACCAGCGCGCAGCCTGCCGAAGATGGCGCTGGCTGTATCAGCGGCGGCGCGGCGGCGCGTTTTGGAGTCGTCAGCTATAATGATTCCACACCAAATACGCTCAACGCAGGGACTTTTACGCAAACGCCAGCGCTGCAAGCCTGCGTAGCCTGCGGCACTGTCTATCATTTCTATCATGTGATTTATCCCCGATAAGGGCAGAGGCACGCGCCTAATAGTGCTCGACCTGCTGCGGCTGGACGCGGAACACAATCGGACGGTCTTCCATCAGCTCTGCAATTTCGCCATTAACAGGAAGCGTGTAATCATACGCGCCTAAAATTTGGTTTGTTGCACGGTTCACAAGGCGGAGCGAAATATTGGCCGCGCCGCCGCTCGGCAAATAGGTACCGCGAAGCGCAATCCCTTTGCGCGGATCAACCCCCGCTGCAGGGTTATTCTTATCAGGGATCTGAACATTATAACCCAGCTGGGCAAAGCGCGACCCGATTTGCTCGGTTACCAGATACCCAAATGGTGAGGTCATGCCGGAATTATTTGCATGCATCAAGGGCTCGGGCACAATGATCGCGCGCTTATTAACGGTCGCATGCGTTAGTCCCGCCAGATAATCGGCCGCTATATAGTTTTTTTCCTTGATATTAACATCACCAAGGCGGATGTAATCGCCCGCCTCTTTCATCAAAGCCACTGCCGTGCAGCCACCTAAAACCCCACCAAAGGCAGCGCAGGTTAGAACGAGCAGGGCTTTACGCTTCAGTGATATCATTGGTTAAACAAAGCCTGCGGCGCGTTGCCGTCATAATCTTTCGCTGCTACTGCGCCTCTTTCCTTTTTCTCGATCATTTTTTGCTGATCGAGCGCTTTGTTCATCTCCGGTCTATAGGCTGCCCCGCCTTCGCGCTGCATGGGCGTTCCGACAATAGGCTGGAGGAAATAAGGGAGGCCGCCATCACGTTGATAGCCAAACATCGGCACGGTATAAACGCCGCGCACGCTATCCACAACACTCGGGCCCTTCATAAGCGCCAGCTCTAGGATCATGCGCTCATAATCATTATAAGATTTAAAAATCGGCAATATGCGGTGATCTTGATTGAAATCACCGAAATTAACGTCGGCTTGCAATGTGTCGGGCTCGTTAAAGGCATAGCCCAACCCCATTGTGGCCGAGTATTTATCGCCAAGTGTATACCCTTTTTTACGGGATGGCATCGCGCAGCACCGTATCAAATGCTGTGTTTTGCGCATTAGCGTCATGCGCATTGAACACATAAAGCGTTTCGCCTGAAAGATTGTTTTTCGAATCAATCTGGGCAAAAAGCTCATCCGCCTTGACGCGCAAGCTTTCGAGAATCATGTTGTTCTGCTCAGCTGTATAGTGATAACCGATGTAATCCGGCTCGGGTGAGGGCGGAGATTTATATTCATCATTATGATAGGTATAGCCCGATGGTATCGCCAATGGGCGCTTATACATGTTTTCGCAAGCCGTCAGCGAAAGTACGGCGAGCGCAGGAATGAGTATTTTAAAGGAATGAGCGGACATGAAGGTAACCTTTGCCTATAAATATTTTTTTAAGCGCGTGCGCATGGGACGTAAAAACTGACCCCGATTCTAGCAAGAGATTCCCGCCCCGTACAGATCATAATCTCATATAGGGCTCAATATACTTCCTGCGCGGCTTTTCGGCCCTTTTCACTGAGCCAATAAAGGCATTTTCGCTCTAGACCGCTCCCGAGACACCCCATAACCTTACAGCAGAGCAGCCCAGCGACAATATGCCCCTGCACGGCCTCGCGGCCATATAGACTAATGAGATTCTCTAAGGGCTGCGCCGATTCCGCCGCGCCGTAATATGTTTCAAGTAAATAAAAATCGTGAAGCATGGATCGCCCCCCTTATTGAAAGATTTTTCTAGCTTGGACTTTGCGGAGAATCGCAAACGCTATTGATAATCATTCTCAGTGATTGGACGCAAAATGTCAATATATAGTGATGCAGATTTCCACAAGCCACAATATTTAGATGATTATGCCGCTTCGGTTTTCATTTTTTTGATGGAGGCCGTTGTGCTATGCCCTTCGAAAACGGACAAAATCTTGACCTGCCCACCATAGCTTTGCACGCCGGGGGCTTCGGGGATCTCTTCGATTTTGTAATCGCCGCCCTTGAAATAGATATCGGGCTGCAGCCGCCTAATCAGCTCATTGGCCGTCTGATCGGCCTGCGCAGTCTCGCCGCCAAAGAGGACAACCATATCCACCGCTGCCAAAGCGCCCAGCACCGAAGCGCGCGCCGTTTCAACATGGACAGGGCGCTCAGGGCCTTTTAAGGCCATAACAGAGCGGTCGGTGTTCAGACCAATAACAAGGCGGTCACACTGGCTGCGTGCCTCATTCAGATAAGACACATGGCCATGATGTAAAATATCGAAGCACCCATTGGTAAAACCAACCTTAAGACCCCGCGCGCGCCAACGACGCACTTGCTCCATAGCTTCATCAACGTCGCAGAGCGGCGCCTGAAAATTGCGGCTCGCGCTGTGCATGCGCGAGGCTTGCTTGGTGGCCACTGAGCCCGAATCGTCTTCAAGCACGTCATAAAGCTCTTTGGCGCGTATCGGCGCTGTTCCTACCTTAGCCACAGCAATGCCGCCCGCGACATTAGCAAGCGCCGCAGCGTCCGTGAGCGCCGCGCCCGTTGCCAGCGCAGCGCAAATCGTCGCAATCACAACATCGCCAGCGCCGGAAACATCAAAGACCTCTTTGGCCGCTGTGCGCAAATGAACCGCGTCCTGCGCCTTGCCCTTCTCTATAATGCTCATGCCATCGGCAGAGCGGGTCGCAACTACGCATTCAATATTGCAGGTCGCAATAATTTCGCCAGCCGCAGCCACAATATCCTCATCCGTTTTAACCGGCATTTGACGTGTTGCATCGGCCAATTCTTTTTTATTGGGCGTCACAGCATAGGCGCCCGCATAAATCGAGAAATCGTTCCCCTTAGGGTCAACAATCACAGGAATTTTCGCAGACTGCGCCGCGCTCATAATCTCTTTCAATAAAGCGCCGCCCAAAAGGCCCTTGCCGTAATCGGAAACAAGAACGGCCTTCATACTCGGTATAAGTGTTTTGACCATATCTAAGACTTGCGCTTCGATATCAGCGCTGAGGGGCTCTTTTTTCTCAAAATCACTTCGCAAAAGCTGTTGATGGCCAGCCAAAAAGCGCGTTTTGACGGTTGTGGGGCGGTTTTTATCAACAATTAACCCCTGCGTAGGCACGCCCAGCGATTCAACCTCTTTAAGAAGCGCCTCACCTTCCGCATCATTACCGATCACGGAAATAATCCGCGCTGCGGTTTTTAATCCCCGCAGCGAGCCAAGCGCATTACCTGCGCCGCCCAACATCATATCTTCACGAATAATGGATAATACCGGCACAGGACTTTCGGGGGAAATCCGCTCAACAGTGCCATAAACGAACTTATCCAGCATAATATCGCCGATCACAAGGACGGATAAGCCTTCCATGCGGCTAAGGATATTTTTTAGAAAATCTGTTTTATGTAATGTCAAAAGCTTCTCCAGCTCATATTTTTATCAAAAAACGACAAAAATTTAAAGAATTTAGCATTTTATGCCGTTTTGTTAGGAATTCGTCAATCATTATAGGGTTAACATAAAAGGGTAATAGGGGTTACACATTAAATTACGAGAAGGGGCTAACGTGAATAATAATAAACACGCACACGTTATAAACACCGGGCAAACCGGGGTACTGACAAAAATAAAGACATATCTGGAAAAAAGCCGTCTTGGCGATCTCATGGTCATGAAAGGCCATATCACGAGCGAACAGCTCGGTGAGATGCTGAAACTACAAAAGCAGCATGCCAAACCTATCGGCGTGCTTTTGGTCGAGTTCAACTACATTTCCAAATTCGAATTACAAAAAACACTTTGGCGCCAACGCTCTTTGCGCACAGTAGCGGGCTTTATGCTCTGCATGCTCTCCTTTACATCTTTTGCATCTAAAAAGGCACGCGCGGATTACATCAAGGATGTTCCGGCCACGATCTCTATTTCTGCCAGCCAGCATTTCACAGCAGCGGCCAGCCATCCGGCATTGTTCGGATCATCTGAAAAAGAAAACAAAAACCTCAAGCCATTTACAAAATGGACGGAGATGTTTGATCGTTTTGACCGCGACCTGAAGACAGCCAGTGCACAAAACGCGATCAATAAATGGCAGATGACTCTGCGCGGTTACAAAAATTTACCGCTAAAGGCGATGGCCGACAAGGTTAATGATTTTGTTAATGAGACACGCTATATCGTCGACCAGAAAAACTACGGCAAGAGTGATTACTGGGCAACGCCTGTAGAATTCATCAAAAATGGCGGCGACTGCGAAGATTTTGCGATTGCTAAATATACTGCGCTCCGCACTTTGGGCGTTCCCGAAGAGCGCCTGCGCATTGCGATCGTTCATGACAATATCAAGAACATTCCACACGCTATTCTCATCGTTTATACAGATGAAGGCGCGTATGTTCTGGACAATCAAGAAGACCGCATTATCAATGTGAACGGCTATGGCCGCTACCGCCCGATCTTTTCGATCAATCGTCAAGCATGGTGGTTACACACAGCGCCAAAAGCAACGGTACTTGCCAGCGCGGAATAATTTAAAACATGTACTTACTTTTTATACACGGGACGCAATCGCAAGATTGGCGTCTCGAGGTATTTAAAGACTAGCCAAGACGCGCAGAGTACAAATGCAATATAGACTGAAGGCATCAGCGCATTATCAATCCCACTTTGGTATAAGATATAAATCAACGGCATATGCAGCACATAAAGCGCATAGGAAATATCGGCAAAAAACATCGGCACTTTTCCGGCCGATAAAATTGTTTTGCATGACAGATACAATATAATCAGAGCGCAGGCCCACGGTAGTAACGTCAAGCTTACTTGTATAATAATTTGATGCAGCAGAACTTCCGGTGTAAACAGCACCCCAAACACCATCCATAAAGCCGCGCTCAGCAGCACAAAGGCTAAAGACAACATCGCCCATCGGCCAGATATTCGGCGCAAGAAAATTCCAATAATTAATCCGGCCACAATACTATCCAGCCTAAAAATAAATCCTGTACGCAAATCAAAGAGTCCTGATTCAAAATACGGCAGATAAATTTGCCTCGCTGTGAAACACGCAAGTACAATGATGATACTGGCCGCTATAAAGCTGCGCTTTGTCTGTATCCCTAAACGTAAAAATCCTATGACCAGTAAGGGAAACAGGAGATAAAAAATCTCCTCGATGCATAGGCTCCACGACACACCGAAAAAGAAATTGTTAAAGCTTATCGGGCTTTGCAGAAAGACAAGATAGGCCGGCCAATTATCAGGCGGCGGCGTTTCTGCCTGTGCATACATTGCAAAGTATAGAAAAAGACCAAGATAATAAACTGGCAGTGTTCTCAGCCATCTTCGATAAATAAATATCCGCACATTCTTTTTCTTGTGCGGGCTGGAGAATTGTTGATACAAAACCCGCCCCAGAAGAATGCCTGATAAGGCGAAGAAAAACTCGACCGCGACAGCAGCCAGTGTCTCCAGGACAAGCAATCTATGCGCGTCAAAATTGATTTCTCTGATAACCAGAAGATATAAAAGGTGGCAGACAAAAACCACCAGTGACGCGGTGGCGCGCACATAATCAAATACGGGGTTATATGATTCTATTTGCTCGGTACGAACACTCATGCCTTAAAAGATAACGCAGGAATGCAACTACGCCTAGAAACTTTTAGCTGAGCCCAGCGTCAAAACGCGCCATAGCGGGACCAAGATTAACGTCATCTTCTCCGTTTTCCGACTGCGTCGCTCTCCAAACATGTTCCTTGAGTATGCTTGCTCTTAACTTTGTGTAATCGTCACCCGCCTTGGCAATAACATCGAGATAGACCAGCATGTCTTCGTTTTGCTCAGGGTCCGCGCTTTCAACAAGGTCGGCGTAAGGAAAAGCTCTGAATAGCTGTTCCATATGGCTTGCCAGCTTTGCTGCGCCCTGCTCGTTATTCAGACCCTTATTTTGCAAACAATTCTGGATATGCTCCACGGCCGAGGCCCGCACAATATAAGCAATAAATTCTTGCGCCCGTTTTTCATTGAGACCCTTGACGCTCAAATAAGGATCATCGGCGGATTTCACGGCAATATCACCTTCTCCATATAATGCGTAGACATTGGCAATTTCGCGGAGCGGCGCGGGGTGAGAGCTATGAGACATAAAATCCATGCTCTGGTTAAATAACGTCATGCGCCCTTTAACAAAATCATATAAGTCGCTGGCATTGTCATTTTTGATATTCGCATGCAGATCATGGCTCACCACCTGCATTGCCTTAAGAGCTTCGATTGATGACATTGTATTAAACGCGCTGCGCATAGACTTATTCTCCCTTTGGTGTGATCACAAAGAAATAACCAATTAATATGAAAATGTCAAATGTGGTTATTCGATCGAGGCAATGCGCAAGATATTGGTCGATCCAGGCGTCCCGAAAGGCACGCCAGCGGTCATAACGAACCTATCGCCCTTCTCCGCAAAGCCCGATGCCTTGACGATGGCGGCTGCGTGATGGGCGGGGCCGGTAAAGTCCTCGACCGTTTCGGGCGCATAAACACCGCGCACGCCATAAGAAAGCGTCAAGCGCCGCGCCGTGTTCATATTGGGTGTTAAACATAGAATGGGAACATTCGGACGCTGGCGCGCCGCGCGCAGCGATGTTGAGCCGGACATCGTATAGGTCACAATCACTTTCGCCCCCACATCTTGCGCTACATAATAGGCCGCCGTGGTAATGGCATCAGAAGGATCGCCCAATGTATCGGGGTGCATATCCTCCATCATCTGGATATAAGTCTCGTCTTCTTCGGTGCGCATCGTAATACGGTGCATCATCTCGACCGCGCGCAAAGGATATGCCCCCGCCGCCGTTTCCGCAGAGAGCATCACCGCGTCCGCACCGTCATAAACGGCTGTGGCCACATCGGAAGCTTCAGCCCGCGTTGGCCTAGGGTTTTCGATCATAGATTCCAGCATTTGCGTCGCCACGACGACAGGCTTACCGCGCTCTCGTACCATACGCACCACGCGCTTTTGCACCGACGGGACATTTTCCGGCGGTATCTCGATACCAAGATCGCCGCGCGCCAGCATCACGCCATCCGCCAGATCGACTAGTTCTTCCAAGCAATCAAGCGCTGCGGGCTTTTCCAGCTTAATCATCAGCGCCGCGCGGCTTTTACCGTCGCTCCCTTGCATCAACTTACGCGCTTCGGCCACATCTTCGGGGCGCTGCACAAAGCTTTGCGCGATCCAATCCACGCCCATATCAAGGGCGGCGGCCAGATCTTTACGGTCTTTATCGGTCAGAGCCGGAATGGGTATAACCACATTCGGCACATTCAAGCCCTTTTTATTCGAGAGCTTCGCGCCGGAAAGAATATCGACGAGCGCATAATCTTTACCCGTTTCTTTAACACGCGCGCGCACTTTCCCATCATCAAGGAAAATAAGTGAGCCCGCTTCTAATACGCCCAACACTTCAGGATGCGGCAGGCAAACGCGCGTGTTATCACCCTTTTTCTTATCGTCCAGATCAAAACGGAACTCCTGCCCCTTTTCGAGCGTGATCGCGCCATCTTCAAACTCGCCAATACGGAGTTTGGGCCCCTGAAGATCGGCAACTATCCCTATTGGGCGATCAAGCTCGACCTCGAGCGCGCGGATAATATCAACCAGTGCTTTTACATCTTCATGCTTCCCATGAGAGAAATTCAGGCGAAAGGCGCTTGCCCCCGCTTCCAGCAAATCACGAATTTGCTCTAGGGTATTTGAGGCTGGCCCGAGTGTCGCCAGTATTTTTGTCTGCCTGTAGATGCGCATGATGGTGCTAACCTCTTGAAAATTTTCTAATTACGCTATAAGGATAACGGGTAATCGCGCAGGAACAAAATACAATTTCAAAGTGTTGGTAGTTTCGAAATATTAATAAACGGAGTTTTAAACCTATGACTAAATTCGTTTCGACATCATTATTTTTACTGGCCTTGAGCGCTGCGCCTTTTAGCGTGGCTTTGGCCGAAGATGTAACCCTTATTGC
>JBBKXC010000297.1:0-6899 GCA_037969275.1 Bdellovibrionales bacterium
ACAGGGGATAAGTCTGTGAATAAACCAAAATATTATGGTCTGTTTAAGAATATCAGTATTTGCGCATAAATAAAAATAGCAAATGATGATTCTTATGGAACTTTATTTAATATACGCCTATTTCGACCCGGAAATTTTAATAATGCCCCTTTTAAGAGGCAGCTTTTTTAATACGCGCAACATAAAAACCATCCATGCCGCCGCTCGCCGCCTGCATGAAGGGCAAAATGCGCAAATCGCCATGCTCAGTGATCGGCTCACTCATATCGCCGATGTCTTCGGGCTGAATAGCTAAACGGATCGCATTTGGTGTTTCTTGAATAAAGCGCGTGATTTGATCTTCGCCCTCGGCCTTTTGCAAGGAACACGTACAGTAAACAAGTACGCCGCCCGGCTCTAGCATTTCAAAGGCGTTGCGCAGAATTCGGCGCTGTACTTCAATCAGGCTATCAATGTCCTTTTGCGATTTGAGATGCGCGACATCGGGATGACGGCGCAGCGTTCCAGTGGCGCTGCAAGGCGCGTCGCACAGAACAAACGGCACGGGGTTTTTCGGGCGCCACTCGGCACCATCAGCGATATAGCACTCGACATTATCTTGCAAACGCAGGCGCTCGAGATTTTCATTGAGGCGTTTCATACGCTGCGCGGAGCGATCAACGGCGATAACTTTTGCGCCCATTGCCGCCAGCTGCGCAGTTTTTCCGCCCGGAGCTGCGCAAAGATCGACAACGGTTTTGCCTTCTATATCGCCAAAAAGCTGCGCCGGGATAGCGGCCGATGCGTCTTGCACCCACCACATGCCATCATCAAAGCCCTCAAGCGCTGTCACATTGCCGCCGGATGGTTTGCGCAAACTGCCCGTTGGGAAGCTGGAGGCTTGGAGCGCGTTGCCCCAGAAATTCATGCTGCTCTGGTCTTTAATCGTGATATCGAGCGGTGCTTCACCCAAATTAGCCTGCGCAATTTCGGCGGCGGTTTTCAGGCCATAATCGGCAATCCATGTTTTCAAAAGCCATTCAGGCGTATTAAGACGTGCGGGGTCTTGGCGCCCTAAAAGCTGGCCGCCATTGCGCGTCACATTGCGTAAAATTCCATTCACAAAACCCTTATGACGATCCATGCCTGCGCCGTCCGCAAGGCGCACAGCCGTATCAACGGCGGCATGATCGGCAACATGCATAAACATAATTTGCGCCACACCGAGCCGCAAAATATTTTGCAGCATCATGTTTGAACTGGATGAGCCAGGGCGTTCTTCGCATTTTTGGATGAGGTCATCAATTTGCCCGAGCCTACGAAGCGTTGTCGAGACAATCATACGGCAAAACGCTTTATCGCGAGAGGACAGCGCCTGAAACGCTTCATTTTTCTCCAGCGTAACATCAAGCGCTTGTTTTTGGTTGAGCACCTTGCACAATAGTTCCAGCGCGGCCGCGCGGCCCGAGAGCATCTCTACGCTTTCGGGGTTCGGGTCGCCGTATAATCCATGTTCATCAAGCGTGTTTGTCATGGTCCTCCACAATTTTATGTTCCATGACATGCGCCAGATCAATCATAGCCGTATAAAGATCACGCACAAAACCCTCATCCAGATTTTTGGCCAAACCCATTTCAACAGCACGGCTAGTCACCTCTGCGGCGCGTGCGCTTTGTATAACTTGGATAGCATTTTCGGCCTTAAGCTTGCCGACGGCGCGCACAATATCAAAGCGTCTGGCCAGAATATCAATCAACTGGCGATCGAGCGCGTCGATCTGCTGGCGGTAATTTTCGAGTTCTCGCATATTTATTTCCAACTAAATTCTATTCAAAGAGAATAATTTGCTTTAAAAAGAAGTATGGCAAAGCAAGCACCGACTGTAACCGAAAAAAATGTATCCAGCCAAGCACAATCACAGGAAAATTCACCTCCTGAGAAAGAAATCGGCGGATTCAGGGATAGAAACCTGTTAGAACCCACGCGCTATGGTGATTGGGAAGTCGGCGGGCGGTGCAGTGATTTTTAACCTTTTTGTCGGATTCTCGTTTTAAATGACCCGTTTATTCATTCAAACCCTTTTATTGCTCAGCACTTATATTATCGTGATCGGTCATGCGCACGCGCAAAGCGCCATCGTGGAAAACTTTACGGCCGCCAATTGCGTGGACTCCCAAAAGCTGGAGCCCGCTATGATGACCCTCACGCACGACAATCCGGATATTCTTGTTTTAGGGTGTCATTTTAGCATTAACCCCGAGCCGACAGAATTTTCTGACCAAGCATGCCTAGATAGAAAAATGCAATATGGCCTGAAAAATCGCCTTGCGGGTTTCGAGACGCCCTTTATTGTCGTGAACGGTATTTATTCTACGAATTGGAAATATAAAAATATTGTAAGCTCTGCCGTAAACCTCGCGCGCGCAGATCACGAGCTATTTCCGCTCCCGCTTAACTTTGAAGACGATAAGCTTGTCAGCGCCCTGCCCGCTACAGCGCTTGATAACACGCTTGAGCTATGGCTATTTTCCTACAATTTTGAGGGCGTTGCGCATATTGCACCGGATGAAGAAGAAATGGATGAAAATCACAAAGGGTTTTTCGGCAAATTTCCAAAAACTCCGCCCGGCAAAGACATAAAATTCCACAATATTGTCAATAAATTCACCAAGCTCGGCGATTGGGACGGCACGCCCGAAACCATTACTATTCCCCTTAATGGCGATAATTCCGATGCTTATCTTCTTATTGCACAGGAAAAAAATGAGGGCCCGATTTTAGGGTCGGGGAAATTAGAGCGCCCAAGGGGCCAAATTTCCCAAAAACACAATTAATTTAAAGCGCCAGCTCAATTATTAAAGGCACATGGTCGGACGGCTTTTCCCAACCGCGCGCCTCAGCAAAAATCTCATGGCCTTTAAGCGCCTTTTTCAAAGGCGGCGTCACCCAGATATGATCGAGCCTACGGCCACGGTTGGATTCCAACCAATCGCGCGAGCGGTATGACCACCACGTATAGCATTTCTGATCCATTGGCACGAACGCGCGCGAGCTATCGACCCAATCAAGCGAGGCGCGCATGGCATCGAGTTTTTCGGTTTCAATTGGCGTGTGGGAAACGACCTTCAAAAGCTGCTTATGTGACCAGACATCATGCTCATGAGGCGCTATGTTGAAATCCCCCACAGCAATAAGCGGCTGGTCATTCGTATAGCGATCTTTAAACCAGCATGTCATTTCATCTACGAAATCCAGCTTATGCGCGAATTTGATATTTATATCAGGGTCAGGCTCATCGCCCCCTGCGGGGATATAAAGATTATGCACCTCAAAGCCATCAAAGCTGGCCGCGATATGGCGGCAATCTTCCTTACCGCAGCGGTGGTGAATATCTTGCGCAGTAAAGGGAATTTTAGAAAGAATGGCCACGCCGTTATAGCCCTTCATCCCGTGAATGTGGATGTGCTCATAGCCATAGGCGCGCATGGCATCGAAGGGGAAAAATTCATCCGGCGTTTTGGTTTCCTGCAAACACAAAATATCGGGCGCGCGCATTTGCACAAGGCGCTCTATATGTGCGTGACGAAGGCGGACGGAATTGATGTTCCACGTGGCTATTTTTATTGATGTATTCATAACGACTATAAATACCGTGATCGACGAAAATTACAAGCCTTGGATTACAAAGGGGATAAGGCAGCGGCCCATTGGTGAGGCTATACAAGAACACATAAGAGAAATTAATGAATAACAGCGCTGTCACTTCGAAAAAATCTATGCGGGCAAAATATTTTTTATGTAGTTAAATATTGCCAGCCCCAAAAAAGCTAATATTTTAGGGGCGATAATAAGCCTCAAGACATCGGCAAATATTGGGGAATTAATTCCAAAAAAAGACGGAAAACTATTAATAATCAATATTGCCCCCATGTATAAAAGAATGACTATTAATAGGCCTAGTAAACCCCTTATTAGAATACTAAAAACTATACTGTTCATTATGCGGGGGGCTTGTTCTACAAATGCTTCGGGCTTATACCACCTCAACCCCATGGTATATATAGCTGTAGATAAAGAAATCAAATAGAGACCAGAATAAAAAATGGGAAAAAAATGTGTCCCCGTTAGATCTAATTCACTTAAATTATCGCCATAAAAAAAATTGAATAGACCGTAGTAAATTGAGTATTGATAATGACTAACTATATAAAAAACTACGCAATAAAAAAATGAAGCCACGAAAATAGTATTATGAATAGTTATTGCGAAGCAATCTGGAATACTTGAATCAGGATCATAAGCATTTCTATATCTTAAATCGGCAGAAATTATTTTGTTAAAATTCACGCAATTCCCCACAAAGCCACTTACATAGGAAGTTGCGTACCTGGCGGAAGGCCGAGGGCTTGCATCATACCTTCAGTTTCGGCCTTAATGCGCTCATCCTTGGCGGCGTTCGCGTTGTTCATCGCGGCCACAATCAAATCTTCCATTGTTTCCTTATCATCCGCAGAAACAATGCCCGAATTGATATCAACACCCAGAACTTCACCCTTACAGGTCATGCGCACCTTAACAAGGCCGCCGCCGGATTCGCCTTCGACTTCGATATCGGCGAGCTTTTCCTGCATCTCCTGCAATTTGAATTGCATCTGCTGGGCTTGTTGCATCATTTTTTGAAAGTTCATCATGTTCTTTTTTCCTATTTATCAGACGCTTTTATATCGACTATTTCCGCCGATGGAAAGAGGGCGAAAACTTCTTTAATCAGCGGGTGATCTTTTACGCGCTGTAGTTCTTGTTCATAGAGCGCTTGCGCGCGCTCACCCAAAGTTGGCTGCCCCGGGGAAGTTGAGGGCGAAATCATCCAGACTTTGCCCGTAATGGCGCGCATGGTTTTGGAAAGATTTGGCAAGAAATCATTCGGCGCGCCTTCTTGCGGGCGTACGTCAAGGCGGTATGTTCCGCCCTTTTCCTCTAGCCGAACAAGATGCAGCATCTGGAATACGCGCCCGGCCAGCACCATTTCATTTTCCTCTTCAAGCACGGCGACCATGTGATCGAGATTTTCGATAGGCCCAGTATGCGCCGCTGTTTCATTTTGCGCGTCCGTCTCGGGCGTAGCCTCGGGCTTGCGCGCCATAGCCGTCGCCGCGCCGCCGCGCGCAGGATTAGACGCCGCAACGCTAAGACCTTGCGCCGCGCCAACAGGCGCAGATTGCGGAGCAGATGACGCGTGAGTAGAAGATGGCGCAGGAGCCGAGGCCGCAGGCGCGCTCGCACCAGCGCCAGCAGAAACAGCGCCGCCGCTGGCCAATTTCTTCAAAAGATCGGCAGGGTCAGGAAGATCGGCAGCGTAAGCCAAGCGAATAATTACCATCTCCGCCGCGCCTTGCGGGTTGGCGGCCATATTGACCTCGCCTAAACCTTTGAGCAATATCTGCCACGCCTTACCAAGACTAGGCATTGAGAGCTTTTCGGCAAGCTCGGCCAAACGCGCTTGTTCATCGCCGTTCATATCCATAGCCTGTTTTTGCAAATCAGGCACGGCGCGGAATTTTGTGAGTTGATGCGTCACATCCAGCAAATCCTGAATAAGAACAGAAGGATCACCGCCAACGCTGTAAATTTCATCCATAATCTCGAGCGCCTCAGCGACATTGCCGCTCAAAATATGCTCCAAAAGATCAATGTTACGACCGCGATCACCAAGGCCGAGCATGGATTTCACCTGCTCGAGTGTAACATTGCCATCGCTGAGGGCTATGGCTTGATCGAGGATGGAAAGACCATCACGCACAGAACCATCAGCCGCGCGCGCAATCGCGCCCAGCGCCGCATCATCGGCAGTAACGCCCTCATGCTCGCCGACATATTTGAAATGCGCGGTGAGCGTCTTAATATCCACGCGGCGCAGATCAAAGCGCTGGCATCGGGATAGAACGGTAATCGGGACTTTGCGAATTTCGGTTGTCGCAAAAATGAATTTCACATGCGGCGGCGGCTCTTCGAGCGTTTTCAGCAGCGCGTTAAACGCATTCTTCGAAAGCATATGCACTTCATCAATAATGTATATTTTATAGCGTGCCTCAACAGGAGCATAGCGCACTCCGTCCAAAATTTCGCGGATATCATCAACGCCGGTACGGCTGGCGGCATCCATCTCTATTACATCGGGGTGACGATCTTCGGCAATGGCTTTACAAAGATCGCAGTCATCAGTGGGGCCCGTTGTCGGGCCGGAGGTGCCATCAGGCCCTTTATAATTCAGCGCCTTGGCGATAATACGCGCCGTTGTCGTTTTCCCAACACCGCGCACCCCCGTCAGCATATAAGCATTGGCAAGGCGGCCAGTTTCAATGGCATTTTTGAGCGTACGCACGAGCGCATCCTGTCCGATCAATTGATCGAAGCTTTGTGGGCGGTATTTCAGCGCTAGAACGCGGTAAGGTGTTTTAGTCTCGGAATCACTATTCATAGGCACTAGATTTAAGGCGATTCCAGCCAGAGGGCAATGAAAAAGGCGTGTTATTAACACTCTCGCGTAAAAAGATTGAAAAAATAGAAAGAGCGTAGCGCGTTTACGTGCCTGAGTTTTTTAATTAAAAAGGGGAAATGGAAAGCCGGACACGACCCGAAAAAATTCACTTACGGCTGCTTCCTTTCGGACCTGACCGGATTCGGCGAGCTTTCGCCCGCGCCGACTTTCCGAGGAAACATATATAGCTTATCTTACTTTATTTCAACCCCATTGCTGCCTTGCGCAACAAAATCATTTTAATATTGGTTGTATGGTCTTGACCTTTGTGATTCCATCGTCCTATGTACGTTGCAAAATTAACAGACATAAACATAAAAAATAGAGTGCGGTAATCATGTCAAAGAAAAGCGAACCAGTTCACAAAGACGTCCAGAAATT
>JBBKXC010000298.1:0-4395 GCA_037969275.1 Bdellovibrionales bacterium
GTGCATTCCACGCAAGTTATCCCGCGTGATCGTCACGCCATGTTCTTCGCAACGCTCGGCGTCATTGCCAGCTCAATAGAAAACATCGCCGTAGAGCTCCGCCATTTGCAGCGCACCGAAGTGCGCGAGGCCGAGGAATATTTCGATCCCAAGCAAAAGGGCTCCTCCGCCATGCCGCATAAGCGCAATCCCATTGGCGCTGAAAACCTCACCGGACAAGCGCGCATTATCCGCGCCGCCGTTATACCTGCGATGGAAAATGTAGCCCTTTGGCATGAGCGCGATATTTCGCACTCCGCCGTTGAGCGTACAATTTTGCCTGATGCCTGTATCAGCGCAGATTACGCGCTTAGCCGCCTTGCCGGCTTGATTGAAAAATTACTGGTATATCCTAAGACGATGCAGGCCAATTTGGATAGACTTGGCGGGCTACATTTCTCACAAAAAGTTATGCTGGCGCTCACACAAGCTGGCGTTAGCCGCGAAGACGCCTACCGCATGGTACAGCGCAACGCCATGAAAGTCTGGGGCAGCGCCGCCGAAAACGGCAACACAGCCACGCTTTCCCTACGCGGTGAGCTTGAAGCAGACCCAGAAGTCGCAGCGAAGCTGGACACCAAAGCACTGGATGCCATTTTCGACATCACGCCTTATATTAAAAATATTGATTACGTTTTTAAACGGGTGTTTGGTTAATCAATTAGGATCAATTTGGCTCGTGCAAACCAACTGTGCACTAAGCTCTAAAGGCGGCTGAATCCAAATGTCATCGCTATAGGCTTGCGGCCCTGTAATGTCGAGGCTTTGGTAAAAATAGGCCGTTGCGTCCTTCCCTTCAATACCAATAATGGATAAAGAGAAATCCTCTTGATTAAATTGAGACTGATTTTCAGTGCTATTAGCATCGCCAATATTGACACTTAAATATCCGCCTGATGGCGTACTAAAAGCTGCCACACCGAATTGGTCAAATATACCAGTGTAAAGCCCTTCTTGGGCAATCTGGCGATCTTGTTTTTCAAATCTGGCATCATCAAATGCGATTCTATCTGATATTTTATCTGATAAATCCAGAAGAACGCTCCGCGTGTTTATATCAATCTCCACCTGCGCCTTAGGCTTTGCAAGACCTTGCGGAATGCTCACCGTATCATCGGCGCGCGTATGGCGATGTACTGTAAATTCCTGTCCAATAATTCCCTCCCTATTCAATGTTACGGATAAACGGCCATCCTCTCTTTCAATATCCAAAATTCCCTTTGCAGAGAAATAATAAGATCGTTGCGGCCAAGCAACATCTCTTGGTGCGTCATACTGATTACCATAAAGCCCCTCTAATTCAGGCCGATTTAGCTCTGGCGGTAAGGATATGTAGCAAAAACTCTCTAAATTCTGAATAGCAGATTTATCCTCCACGCTTTGTTCATGATGCGCGTAAGCGCTCTGAGTCATGGCTGTAAAAGCGATTAAAGATGCGGCTGCGTTTGAAAATACATTGTTCATAATTATATCCCTTATCTTTAGCGCTACCTTATGACAACAGCACTTAATGGTCAATATGTAAAAATTAACGAAAATTTTTCCTTTTTAAGATTATAATAATAATTAGACCAAAATCCGGGGGGAGGGTTGGCGTTAACCGTGAGGGAAGCCTTTATAAATTCAGAATATTATCAGCGCAATAAGCTAAAATTAAACCGCGCTAACGAGCTTGTGACAATGGTTACAGCTCTATTGCTGTTGGTATTTATTGCCGGCGACGAAACTTATCAGGCGCAAGAGCGCCGCTTTATGATCAGCGAAATTCAAATGACAGCCCTTGTAACGGGCCTCCACACAGGGCTTTACAAGGTCGACGAGCGCGTCCTGAACGCTATGGCGCGTATTCCGCGCACTGATTTCGTAGAAACAAAATATGCGCATTACGCCTATAAAAATGTGGCGCTCCCGATGGTGAGCGAGCGTTACATTCTTCCAGAGCCCTTTCTAACCGCCATGATGGTTCATCTAATGGGCGTTAATAAGCATGACAAAGTCTTGGAGATTGGTTTTGGCACAGGCTATGAGGCCGCTGTGCTCTCTAAACTGGCTGGCCGTGTCTTTTCCATCAAGCAGGAAAGCTCGCTGGGTGGGCCAGTTGAGCAGCAGGACGCCGCGTTAGAAGAGTACACGAATGTCAAAAGCAAGGTCGCGAACGGCCTTCTCGGCTGGAAAGTCAAAGGCCCTTATGATGCCATTCTTGTGAAGCAAGCTGTGATGGAGCCGCCGCAACATCTCATTGACCAACTCAAGCCCTATGGGCGTTTGGTTGTCCCTATCGAGGATGAAATCGGCGAGCAAAGGGTCATTGTTTATCTAAAGCTTCCCGATGGATCGATCGAAAATCGCGAAACACTTTTCGTCAAAATGACACGCCTCTTGCCGGGTCAAGATATCTAGAATGATAATCACTTTCATCTAAGATATTGAAAAATTTATAAAAATCCCTTGCCATTCACTTTTTATCGCCTTATTTTATGTGCGAATACAAACGCAAAACCATAAGGATTCCAAAACCATGAAGGGCGACAAACAGGTCATTAAATATCTGAACGAATGCTTGAAAAACGAGCTGACGGCGATTAACCAATATTTCTTGCATGCCCGCATGTTAGAGGATTGGGGCATCACCAAGCTGGCGCGTCATGAGCATAAAGAATCTATCGAAGAAATGGTGCATGCGGACAACCTTATCAAACGCATCTTGATGATCGGCGGCTTGCCGAATTTGCAAGACCTTGGAAAGCTTCACATTGGCGAGAACGTCAAGGAAGTACTGGAATGCGATCTCAAGCTTGAGGAAAAGGCTATGCCTGATCTGCGCAATGGCATTGAGCAATGTGAAAAAGTGCATGATTACGTTTCACGCGACTTGCTGGTGAGCATTCTGAAAGATGAGGAAGATCACGGAGATCACATCCAAACGCAGCTTGATCTGCTGGAGAAAATCGGCCTTGAGCGCTACATCTTGCTTAATTCAGACGCGGTCGGCGAAGGCGAAGGGGAATAGAGCATTCCCCCTCTTTCTAAAAGCACGGCTTCTAGAAACTTATCTTACATATAGGATTTATAGAACGCGCTGACATCGAGCATGCGCGGTGCGTTCATTGTCGGCAGAAGTGACTTTAGGCATTTTTGCTCATTGGGCTGGGTCGTGACTTCGCCGTTACGCTTGCGCATTTCGTAATGCACGACAGGTGCAAAACTGGCCTTGCCATTATCTGACTTAAAATAAACATCCAGCACACAAGACTCGCTGCGATATTGCCAGACTATCGTAGGCAAATCGGCGCGCACCAAGCTTGGGGCGCCAAACGCCGCGACAATAGACGCGCCCTGAAGCTTAAACAAATTGTCATGATTGGCGCTTAAGGCGCGCTGAATATGGCGCTTCTGATTAAGGGAAAAGGCAGGCTCTACCCCTGCGGCCATTCCGGCGGATGCTTCCGCGCTGGATATTTCAAAAACAATCTTGTTGTTGAGATAATCAAAGCCGGTGAAGGACACGATAAGGGCTGCAAGTGCGCAAAGCACGGTGCAAGCTCTAAGAACATTTGCAGCGAAGCCAGGCTGACCCTGGCTTCTTGCATTAATTTGGGTATTCATTTTACGCAGTAACATAATTATCTGAAATTATTCAGCAGCAGCAGTCGCGCTGAATAGTTCACCTTCATCATTGTTTGCAGCAGAACCTTGCTCTTTAATTTCTTTGGCTTTGGCCAGAGCAGCAGCTTCTTTAGCAGTTTTTTCTTTCTTCACGAGAGGGCGCGTGGAAGTAGAAACACCAGATTGCTTAAGCGGTGTCAATTTACCGTCAATCACTGCGCCAGCTTCGATTTGCAATTCCTTGTAGGAGATTGAACCCGTAATAACGCCAGTAGAATAAACCGTCAGGCGGCCATTTACTGTAAGTTCGCCTTCGAAACGGCCGGAGATCTCGGCGGCATCGATTTCGACAGTGCCGTAGAATGTTCCGGATTCAGAAATTTCGAGCAATTTAGCGCCTTTCAAGGCTGCTTCAATAGTACCTTCAACAAGCAACATGTCACAGTGCTCGATCTCGCCCGACATTGTAATGCCTTGGCCGATAACGAGGCGGCGATCATCGCTAGAGGCCGCGCTTGATGTTGAAGCAGGGCTAGAAGATGGAACGCCATAACCCGAAGCGGCATATGAACTGCCTGGATATGCAGAGCGTGCTGGCGCTGCGTTATAAGCGGAAGATGGGATGTCTACGGCCTTTGTGCCTAGTGTATGATCGTCTTTATTCTGGTTTTCTGTATTGTCGCTCATCAGAGTTTCCTTTAGCTGCGTGTGGGGTTGCTGTGGGGTTGTATCAGTTACTATCTTATAGCC
>JBBKXC010000299.1:0-3004 GCA_037969275.1 Bdellovibrionales bacterium
GTGTTGAAACATATAACTCTTTTAAGGGTCGGACATATGGGTATTTTGCTTGAACGCAATGCCACGCAGAATGATTGCGGGCAAAACATTAGAATTTTAAATCTTTCAATTGTGATGGCTGTTTTTATTATCGGCTTGGCGCTATGCGCCGGGACGGCATGGTCATTTGATGGCGCAGAGCAGCGCGCAAAGCCGCAGAACGCCAAAAATACCTATAAACAGATACAAAGATTACCTCAGCCCACACGTACAAATCTTTCCGCACATTCTTCTTCACCGGCCATTGCGGATGCTTGCTTGTCCTTGCTCAATACTATCCGCCATACATCTGCAAGCACTACAATGAACCGGAACCAGCGCTCGGCTGGAACTATGGCGGCGCTCGGCCTTGTATTTGGAGCACGGTTTGCCCTCAAACCTTCTTCCAATGCCGCGTCACCTCACTCTCGTCTGGATGAAGCATCCTATGACAGCTCTGCAGAGAGCAATCGCAGAGCATATGCGATTGCCGAATACCGCCGCTGTCAGAAGGATCAGGCGCTGCGCGCGTCCGTTCAGGCATTTGATGACTTTACGAGTGGTCCGGGAACCCAACCCGCCTCTTAAAAAAGTTAACCACCACGTCACCGGTCGTTCTAAATGCTCAAATCTATCCCTCATACAATCCTCATGAGTGATTTAGAGCGACCGTTTTCGTGCTTAAGTGATTTGTATTAAAAATAAGACGATATTTGCGCGGTAATTTGCGTAGCCCACCAGGGAATTTCCAGCCCCAATTGATACGCAAGCACTAGAGCGCTTATATAAATTAGCGGCGCAGCCAGCGCTATCCGCTCCCCCGCTTTACCAACTTTGGGCATCACGGATTTTTGCTTACCGGGCGGTAAAAGCCCACCTAGTGCATCAAGCATCGCTTTGCGGCTAATAAGTTTCACAATATAAACGCCTAGCGCTGGTGCGATCGCCAGCACAGAAATATCAATGGCGAGTTGGATGAGTTGATTGGGTAAGCCTGCCATGAGGACGGTTCGCAGGTTGCCTGCGAAATAAGCGCAGTAAAGTACTGCCATGAAACTAAATGCACCATACATACCGAATTTGCGAGGCTTGCTGGTGATGTTTTTTAAGGCTCGATCGGCATGGGTCACCATCTCTTTGATCGAAGCATTCCGCAACCCATTGGGGTTTTCTTTTTTTACCTTGGCAGCGGCTTTGTTAAGCGGGAGGCGCGATGCTGCCAGTATGCCAAGGCGTACGGCTTTATAGCGTCCAGCTTGCTTTATTTTATCAGCGACATTACCTCTGTTTTCGGCCGCCTCTTTCAAGCGGGCAAGAGGCTTTTTGAGCAATTTGTCTAGGAGCTTAGGAACAAAAAACAGCGCCCCCTTATAACCAAAAATCATGGTGTTGAAGGTATCTTGGCCGATTGTGTAGTGCAGCTCGCCATAAGGCACTGTAACTACATAGGGTATCGCGATAAAATCGCGCTGATCCTCTGAAAGCTTTTCATCCTGCTCCTTATAAATGACCTTTATTTTAACGTGCTCGTCTATAACCAGTTTAGAGCCGAGGGATTCGATGATCTCGCCAACGCGGCTCTGTATATTGGTTTTATCGTAGTCAAAGCTGGGCATGGCCTCAACTTCAATTGAGTAAATTCGCGACGTCCAGGCATGGCCATTACACACGGTGCAAAGTGTGGATCCTTTAGTTTTACAGATGCGGCATTGTATTTTTCGGCGCTCATGACACAAAGAGCAAGATTGCTTGCCCTTGCCATGACATTTCGTGCATTGCTGGCGACCATTGGGAGTATTGATAAAATGTGTGCCACTGCATTGGACGCAAATTTCCAAGCCTTGCCCGTGACATTGCGGGCACATTTCAAACCCTTGGGCATGGCAACGCTGACAAGCGACGCTGCCCTTGGCTTTGCATGTCTGGCAAGCCTCATATGTCACGTAATCAGTCGTCAGGAATGGTAACTTAAACATTTGCCCGTCCAAGCCATAGCCCATATCCTTGCGCTCTTCGGCAACAAAGGCTTGTATGCGCTTGATTGAATCGGCGCGGTGGGTGTGCTTTTGCTCCATTTTAGCAATTTCATCGCGGAGCTGCTGCGGGCCGGAAATTTTAACAGGGCCAGTTTTTCTACCAGCCTCGATACGCTCTATCGTTTTAAAGCGCAGCTGGAGCTTTGTCGTCGCCAAATATTGGAGCGTAACGCCTTCAAAGCTTTTATACTTCAAATCTTCGGCCTTAATACCGTTACCATCAACGATATCCCGCACTTTTTGCAGCGCTATGTCTTTGAATTCGGGGCCAATTTCTGTAATCGCCGTACTGGCTGTATTAACCATGCCATGTGTTTGCGCTGCCTGCGTTGTAGATTCGGAGGGGAAGTCGGGCGGTGTATTTGGCGGCTCGGGGGGTGTCTCGGTCACAAAAATACTCGGAGGGTTGTTATTTTAAGTGTTTATCAAAGAAAATTTCGCTGCGACTGTTTGCAAGTTGCGCAGCATCCTCATTGTAATGCATACCGCCCCCGCGTGCAAAGGCATGATTTGCGCCGGCGTAGCGATGCACCTCGGCGAAGGCATTATTTTTCATAGTCTCTATAATAGAGTTTTGCGCTTCTGGCGGCACAAATTGATCCTCGCCCGCAATATGAATGAGAACGGGACTTTGGAATTTTTCGGAATCATTCAGCATTGTTTCCAGCCCAACGCCGTAATAGCTGATGCTTGCATCTATATTGCTAGCCGCAGCGAGCATATAAGCCATTTTTCCACCGAGACAATAACCGACCGCGCCAACTTTATCGTTACAGCGCGCATCAGCGCGCAGAAATTCTAATGTGCTTATCAGGTCGCGCAAACCGTCCTCTTGGTCAAAAATACCAAATAGTTCGAACGCACGCGCAAGCTCTTCTTCCTTGCTATCGACAAGGTCAATACCGGGCTCTATGCGCCAGAATAAGTCCGGACAAATGGCGATATAACCA
>JBBKXC010000300.1:0-17435 GCA_037969275.1 Bdellovibrionales bacterium
CTGGCGACCTATTGCATTGACCGCACAGGCCGCTACATTGCCAGCCTTGATTTTGATAGCTTGGAGCGCCGCCGCTCCGGCTATGGGTATGATTGGAAAGATACGCCGAGCCCAGAGGCCATGAGTGTTACGTTATTTGATACAGCTACTGGCGAGGGACGCGAAATATTGAGCATGGCGCAGGCAATGAGCGTCAATCCGCATCCTGATATGGGCGGTGAGGACGCGGTGCATTATTTCAATCATTTGCATTTTAACCCATCAACCTCACGGCTGCTCGTGTTTCATATTACCGAAGCCAATGGCAAGCGGCAGGTGCAGCCCCTAACGCTTAATCTTGACGGCACGTATATCGCTGACGTTACGGGCGGGGAGCACGTCTCGCATTATTGTTGGCTTACAGATGAGAAGATCATTTTTTACGGCACATATCCCTCGCTTGGGCCCGGCTTTCACACCTATAAGCAAAATGGCGAGAAAATCAGGCAGATCACCATGGACGTGCCGGAGCGTGATGGACATCCTTCGCTTTCACCGCGCCATCCTTATTGGCTGATCTGCGATAATCTGCCCAGTGGCAAATTCGAGCGGGATTTATGGCTCTATGATTTGAACAGGGAAAAGCGCCTTGATATCGCGCATTTTAAAAGCCCGCTTAAATTCAAGGGCGCGAACCGCTGTGATTTGCATCCGCGCTGGTCACCCAGAGGTAAATTTATCGCGGTTGATAGCGCTCATGCCGGATACCGCCAGATTGCGGTGCTCAATGTTGCCGATTTGACGAATGAATAGGATTTTCCCAATTATTGGGGCTGGTCACGCGATTCAAAAGGAATTATAAATTACACATGAAAAGTGCTTTATAAAAAATGACAAAACAGCTCAATATCATAGCTCTCACACAGGGCGCGAATATAAATGTATTCCTTGGCTTGCTGGAACAGCTCAAAGAAACTGGCCATGCAGTCGGCAAGGTCGGGGCGCTTGTTTCTTTCGCGCGTAATTTCATGGAATCCGAGATTGTGCGGGATTATCAAGGCGACATTACCTATTTGAAAGAATGGGATGTTGTTGAAAAATCACGCCAACAGAGAGTGAGTAAGCCTGATATACGTCGCATTGAAGATGATTTAACGCCTGCTGCCATGTGGAATGCAATTTTGGGCGATCGCCGCCTTATTTACGGTAAGCGCTCCAAGTTTGTCCAGGATTATCGCGTCCATTTCACGGATGAAGAGCTGTGGTCGATTGTGTATCAATTCTCGCTAGCTTTTGGGGAAATGCTGGATCTGATTAAACCTGATGTAATTGTGGGCTTTACGCCCGTGACATTCGGGGAGTTGCTAGGGCTTGAGATCGCGGCTAGCCGCGGCATTCCTACGCTGCAATTGCACTCTTCCCGCATTCAAAATTACTTCGCCTTGCATGATGTTGTCTCGGGAACATCGAGACATTTTCTTGATTTGATGAAAGCCGACAAATTCAAAAGTGAGAGCCGCGAAGTCGCGCAGAAAATTATTCATGATACCTCTAAAAAAGGGCTGATTTACGAGGGCGCTAATAAATCCATCGCCAAGGGCCGTAAGTTCGAGCCGTTAAAAGCGATGAAAGAGCTTCCCGGTTATATTAAAGGTGAGATCAATAAATTCCGCAATCCGGTGCTGCGCCGTGATCATCACGATCCCGGTTTTATCTGGCCGTGGTTTTATCTGAATTGGCGGCAGCCTTTGGCCGAGCGCTATATCAAAGCGCGGCTGGAATTTTCAGGGCGGCTTGTTGGGCTTAATAATATTGAAGAGCTTGGCGAGTTTTGCTTTTTTCCGCTTCAGAGCGAGCCGGAAGTTTCGCTGCAGGTTTTGGGGCGTCCCTATCATAAAAACCAGATCGAGCTTCTTAGGAATGTCGCAGCGAGTTTGCCCGCCGGAATGAAGTTGGTAGTAAAAGAGCATCCGCGTTCGCTCGGCCTGCGCCCCTACAGCTTTTATAAAACGCTTTTTGATATTCCTAATCTTTATCTGGTCGATGTTCATGCGCCCTCTATTCCGATGGTCAGCGCGTGCAAATTTGTGGCCGTGATCAGCGGCACAATTGGTTTTGAAGCCGTGATGATGGGCAAACCTGTTCTTATTCTCGGTCATCCGAAATATGAAGACATTCCGGGGAAGATGACGCGCAAATGCTATGATCTTTTTGAAATGCCGAAAGATATACGCACGCTGCTCAAAACTTATAAATTTGACGCCAAGCATATCGAAAGCTTTATCTGCGCTTTGATCGAGGGCTCGGTGGCAATTGATCTTTATTCTAATTTGCTGAAAAAGCCTGGGCGCCATTCCTTTCAGGATGGCCAAGTGAGCGTCGAGGAAGATTTACAAAAACTGGCGGGGTATACGATGCGCCGTATTGACGAGGTAAGAGCCAAATGAGCAAGACATTTAAAATCGGGAATTGCGAAATAGGCGCTGGGAAACCAGTCTTTTTGATTGCCGAAATTGCGCAAGCACATGATGGCTCGCTGGGTTATGCCCATGCCTTTATTGATTTGGCAAAGGAGGCTGGCGCAGACGCTGTTAAATTTCAGACCCATATTGCGCGCGAAGAAACCACCCGCGAAGAAGATTTTCGTGTGCGTATATTTCCGCAAGACAAGACGCGCTATGAGTATTGGCAGCGCATGGAATTTGAGCCAGAACATTGGGAAGGGCTTGCCAATCATGCAAAAGAAGCGGGCATAATTTTTCTCTCGTCCGCTTTTTCCTATTCGGCAATAGAGCTTTTGGACCGCATCGGGATGCCTGCTTGGAAAGTGGCTTCCGGCGAAGTTTTGAATTTTCCGCTGGTCGAGGCGATGTGCAAAACGGGTAAGCCTGTTTTGCTTAGCTCGGGCATGAGCGCGATGGATGAAACCGATAAGGCTGTGGATTTTGTGAAGAAGCAGGGCAATGCACTTGGGCTCTTTCAATGCACAACCAAATACCCTACGCCGTTAGAGGACACTGGGCTTAATGTGATGCGCGATTATGCGCAGCGCTATGAAATTCCGGTCGGGCTATCCGACCATAGCGCCAACCCCTATGTGCCAATGATCGCAATGGCGAGCGGTGCGAGTATGATTGAGACGCATCTATGCCTTCACCCGCGCCAATTTGGCCCTGATACGTCGTCCTCCCTGACGCCTGAAGGTTTTAAAATGATGCGCGAAGCGCGTGATGTCGCGCATATTGTGCTGAATGCCAATGTCGAAAAAGACGGGATGAGCAAAGATTTAAGCGCTTTGCGTAATTTGTTTCAAAAATCCCTCGCCTTGAAAGAAGATCAATCGGCAGGTACGGTATTGAGTGCCGATATGGTGACACTGAAAAAGCCAGGGACGGGGCTGCCCGCCGCTAAACTAGATAGCTTGCTTGGCAAAAAACTGGCCAATGATGTGCCGCATGATCGTTTATTGCGCGAAGAAGATTTGGCAGGGTAATGGTTGGTGATCTTCCTATATTGGGTTTAATTTGTGCGCGCGGCGGGTCAAAAGGTGTGCCGGGTAAAAATACCAAGGAGATTTGCGGCAAGCCTCTTATTGCGTGGAGTGTTGAGGCCGCCAAAAACTGTCCGGAAATCACCGATATTATTGTATCAACCGATGATGAAAATATTGCCGCAGTTGCGAAAGAATATGGCGCAGAAATTCCTTTTATGCGCCCGCCAGAGCTTGCCCGCGATGATACCAAACAAATTGATGCTATTGCTCATGCGCTCAATGCGCTTAAGGAGCAAGGGCGGGAATATGGCGCTGTTGTTTTGCTGCAACCCACCTGCCCATTGCGTTTGCCGGAAGATATTACAGGCGCGCTGGCGCTTATGAAGCGTGAGAACGCCGATACGGTTATTAGTGTGACAGAAGAAAAAGGCGTAATGCTTTCGACCTTTTATGATTTGGATGCAGGCCAAAGGGCGCATCTTAAGTTCCAAACACCCAAAAAAGGCACTTTACGACAGGATTATGACCCGATTTACCGCAGATGCGGCGTAATCTACATATTAAAGCCGGATTACGTGCTGCGCGATGGCGGTTTATATGGCGAAAGGGTATATGCCTATGTTATACCTGAAAAACGCGCCTATGATATTGATAGCCATTTTGATTGGGAATTGACGGAATGGTTACTGGGCAAACAGTTGCAAGAGCAAAAACGATAAGGATTTAAGAGAATGAAAGTTGATAACCAGATTGAGGTTAAACGTGCGGATTGGAATTTTGGCGGCAAGGTCGCTGATACATTCGTAAGTCATGTCCGTAAATCCGTTCCGGGCTATGAAGAGGGCCATGAAATTGTCTGCGGCCTGAGTGATTTTTTCTGTCTGAAAAACAGCATAGCCTATGAGATCGGCACTTCAACGGGCGAGCTTTTGAAAAAGCTTGCCACGTATAACGAGCACAAGCCCGACATGAAATGGGTCGGTATTGATAGCGAAGAGCCGATGGTTAATAAAGCCAAGGAGCATTGCAAGGATGTGAAAAATATCGAATTGGTGCACGAGGATTTACGTCTTTACCCCTTCGAGAAGTCCGACTTTATTGTGAGCTATTATGTGGTGCAATTTGTACCGCCGCGCGACCGTCAGGAAATTATTAATAAAATTTATGAATCATTGAATTGGGGCGGCGCTTTTGTCTGGTTTGAAAAAGTACGCGGGCCCGATGCACGTTTTCAAGACATCATGACGAATATGTATCATAATTTTAAATTGCGAAATGGCTTTAGCCCCGAAGAAATTATGAACAAGTCCAACAGCCTTAAAGGCGCAATGGAACCGTTTTCAAGTGAAGGTAACCGCGGCCTTGTCGAGCGCGCTGGCTTCAAGGACATTATGCCTATTTATCGCAACCTATGTTTCGAAGGTATTGTTTGTATCAAATAAGGGCTTTTTGGTCTTTAAGAAGTTCAGGCAAACTCCGAATTTTCAGATTGCGCATCTGGCGTTTGAAATCATCCCAGTTATCATGCGGCATCATGCGCTCTAGCATAGGGATGCCTTCATATTTCGGTAGTTTAGATCTGTAGGCCGGATTCAATTTGGAGCGCGAGAGCAGCGCGCCCTTATAGCCTTGCTGTTTTAATATCTCGATCGTATCGGCATTAAAAGTATCGAGTCCACCAAAAGGAATAGAGAATATTTTGCTTAAATTCTCCGGCGCTATGCATTCGGCAAGCAAGCGCTCGTTCGTAATGATTTCATCGCGCTGAATATCTTTTGGCAAGGATGACAAAACATAGTGATAATAGGTGTGATTGCCGTATTTTATAAGCGGCGTTAAAGTAAATTTCTCTTTATCACCAATGCAAAAGCGTACCTCATCTTGGGCGCTCAGAGAATTAAGGCTGTAAAATTCATCGACAAGCAATGATAGATCTCGGCTGTTCACGCGCGGGTTCTTTGTAGCTTTATAAAAATTCTCGACAGTGATGTGATGACTTTTACAAAAGGCACTCGCCCATGAAGCAAACGCATTTTCAAGCTTCAGAGAAAGTAATATTCTTATTTTATCACGCCAGAATATTCCCCCCGCCAGCGTCGCGCCATTGACGAATATTGTTGCTGGAGCTTTGAGCGATCCCAATACGGGAATGCCTTCTTCAAACACTGAATTATAAGCATCATCAAATGTTATTGCACATCGACCCGGTGTAAAGGGCTCTTCGAATAGCTCATCCACATGAACGATATCGTAATTTTCTTTTAGCCATTTCACTTGTTTATACAAATTGTCCGGCGTGACATTATGCACAGAATTTCCAAGGCTTTCCGGCACGCTGGTAAAGGTAGAGTGATATAAAAATATCGGACTAAACGGTTTGTTGGAAAATTTTCGGACTGGTTCAAACATGGTGCTTTTGTCCGTTTTCTACAATCTCTATTTTTTTGTTCGGGGGGGCGTCGTAACGCAAGTTTTTTATGACTTTGAAATATTGAAAGGCTTTGAAATGATTGTAATCATTATTATTAAATAAAAGCCCGCTTTCCCA
Organism: Bdellovibrionales bacterium; assembly: GCA_037969275.1. GTDB lineage: Bacteria > Pseudomonadota > Alphaproteobacteria > Micavibrionales > Micavibrionaceae > UBA2638. The sequence goes on from JBBKXC010000300.1 coordinate 6,021, forward strand.
TTGTTTAAGAGAGTTTAAATTACCGGATTCAATAAGTTTGAGTGCATCAATAACCAGATCCGCGCCCTTCATTATGCCCTTGCAATTGATTGTGCCATAAGTGTCGTTCGTCTCGGGCTCAATACGCGCTGAATGTATAATTTCACCGGAATCAATGCCCAAAGACATACGGTGGACGGTGATACCAAATGCATTGGTGTCGCCCATCAAAAACGGCCAGAAATTAGACATCCCGCCGCGGTAATATGGCGATAAACCTGTGTGAAGATTAATAACATGCGGCGCCGCGTCGATAATTTTTCGCCCGATCAAGCATGTCCCCATAACCACAATTACATCGGGTTTTGCCTGTTTGATAATATCGACAAAGCGCTCATCGTTGATAGAGCGATCACTGGCCTCTACTTTTGCAAGTATAAGAGAGGCATGGTTTGCCATGAAATGGGATTTTTGATCTTTAAAATACATTTCCTCTGCTTCAGCTTTTAACTGCGAAAGCTTTGTGCCATAGACTTTAAAGAGAACATTTAGAAATTTATTACGGAGCCGCTTTAACTGCTTTTTTTTGAAGAGGCGATCGACAAGGCTCGGCGGTGGGATGTTTCTGGTTTTTCCACCAACAATCACGCCCACGGTAGAGCTGAAATTTTCAACTATTGTATTGGCGAAAAAATAATGTCGATCTGAACTATCGGTCAATATTACGACCCGAAGAGCCATCTATGTCCTCATTTATTTATTGCAATGACTATCTTATGACATTTTGGAAATCTGTACTAAGAAAGTTTCCTTCATATAATAATGTCATTTCACCTTCAAATGATATTGTTATATAAGGAATATTAATATTAATTCCCAAACGGCCCCCTTATGCTCTTTAACTCGTTGATATTCATTTTTGTTTTTCTGCCCGCGACTTTGGGCGGCTTCTATCTTGCTGGGCGCCGGAGAGGGGGGAAGCTTGCGATAGCTTTATTGGCCGCCGCCTCATTAATTTTTTATGGATACTGCTATCCGCCAAACCTTGCGCTGCTTGTGGTAAGTATTCTGGTCAATTTTTATCTCGGCAAAATTGTGCGCAGGGAAATGCCGGATAGTAAAAGAAAAGCCGCAGCGTTCTTCGGCGTTTTAATGAATTTAGGGCTGCTCGGATATTTTAAATATTTTAATTTTTTTATGGATAATGTTTCGTGGCTGCAAGGGCAAAGCTATAGCGCTGTTGCGATATTTCTTCCGCTTGGAATTTCTTTTTATACCTTTCAGCAAATTGCGTATCTGGTTGATTGCTACAAACGCAAGACGAACTCTGAGTCTTTAGCCGAATATGCTTTATTTGTGAGCTTTTTCCCCCAGCTTATTGCCGGGCCAATTGTTTTACATGAAAAGGTGCGTTCCCAATATATGCGGGCCGATTTCGGGAAATTCAATATTCGGCTTTTCACAGCCGGTCTTGTTGTCTTTGCTTTGGGGCTTGGTAAAAAGGTTTTGATTGCCGATCAATTGGCGCTGGCCAGCACACCTGTTTTTTCATTGGCGCAGGCCGGCGAGACAGTGCAGTTTTTCGAAAGCTGGGGCGGAGCTCTGGCCTATACCTATCAACTTTATTTTGATTTTTCAGGGTATAGCGATATGGCGATTGGCCTTGCCCTGATGTTTGGCATTGTCTTGCCGATAAACTTTAACAGCCCTTATAAATCCACCTCTATTATAGAGTTCTGGAGGCGCTGGCATATTACTTTTTCCACCTTTTTGAGGGATTATCTGTATATTCCGCTCGGCGGGAATCGTAAGGGCGGCGGGCGGTCTGCGGTCAATCTTCTTATCGTCATGTTTTTAGGCGGCTTGTGGCACGGCGCGGCGTGGACTTTTGTGCTATGGGGGCTGCTGCATGGGTTTTTCCTCGTTATCAATCATTTTTACCGCCAAATAAATAGTGGCATATTAAAAATATTTTCTTTCCCGCCACTGGCCTATTGCCTGACTTTGCTTTGTATTGTTTTGGGCTGGGTATTATTTCGTGCAGAAAGTTTTGACGCCGCATTTCTTATGTTTGGCGCAATGGCTGGAGAGAATAGCATTGTTGTGCCAAGCGAGATTTTCCGCTTTATTCCTGAGGTGTTGCAATTTGATTTTATAGCATCGGAAAATGAAGAAGCGGGTTTGTATTGGTCCGGTCATCTGACATGGGACGCATTTATCATGATTATAGTTGCTGCCGGCGTGACGATTTTTATGCCTTCTACCACTGACCTGTTTAAAAAATTAACGGATGGCGATGAAGGGAAATCGGCCTTTTCAATCGGGCCTGTTCTCGCGCTAATTTCCGGCGCTGTCTTTATAGTATCCATTCTTATGATTTACTCGAACGCGGCGAGTGAATTTTTGTATTTCCAGTTTTAGGCGCGGGGCATTTAAGCAATGAAAAAAAAATATAAACTACTCTTGCTGATTTTTGCGCTGCCGTCTTTATTGGCGCTGATCGCTTTTATCCCAGGCATTGCTTTTTTATATGCGGCAGGGGAGCGGGCGGCGCCGCGCCAAATTTCAAAAATGTTGGTTGAAAACCAGTCATGCCTGTATGAGCGCACCTCATTGCTCAGCGCTGATATTCGCGAATATAAATTCGAACAATATGCCGCGATGAAACCGCCAGTGGTTGCCGTTGGGTCTTCGCGCTCCAATCAATTTAAGCAAAGATATTTTAACGCTCCGTTTTTTACATTTAGCGGCGCGGTCGATAATATTTTTGATGTTGACGAAACCTTGCGCAAATTGCTTGCGCTGCATAAGCCCGAATTTATAATCCTGCAACTGGATTACAGGTGGTTTAATCGCGAATATCAAAAAGCAGGGCTATCAAAAACGCAGCATATTTATGAGGTGCTGTGGAGCCGTTTGTCGCAGGCTTACGAGCCCTATATGTGGATGAGAGAGGGCAAGTTAAGCCGCGAAGAATATCACGATATTTTGGCGCATCCCTATAAGGATATCGAACAATGCCGCATTGGTTTTCGCACGCGCAAAGAGGGGCGCGGATATGGGCGCGATGGAAGCTATTTCTACGGCGATACCTATACATCCGCGCCGTCAAAGGAAGACTTCGAAGAGGTTATTAACGGTGAATTTCAAAGTGGCGGCGCGCCGGGTGATGTTGCGAAAGAACGCTTGGATGAATTCGCCAGCGCTATTAAGCGGATCGAGGATAACAATATTCCGTATCTGGTTGTCTTACCGCCGCTTTCACCTACCGCCTATGTGCTTTTAGAGGAGCACCAGCCACAGGTGATAGAATACCTTGCAGAGCTTAATTCTGCCCTGAGCCGCATAATGCCGCACCTTTATGATCTGCATGACCCTGCAATCATTCAGACGAGCGATTGTGAATTTATCAATAAATCCCATGGCGGCGAAATTACGTATGCGCGGTTGCTAAAAAAATTGGGCGCGGCGGCGGAAGTGTTGCAAGCTTATCTGGATATGAATAGCATCAATGAAGTGCTGGAAAATCAGAAGGACCACAGCGTTTCCTCGCAAATATTAGCGCAATATATGGCGGGCGCACACGAAGCTGATTTTCTGGATCTCGGATGTGAAAAATAGCCGTATTCCGGCTTTTTAAGCGCGCTAGTACAATTCCCACCAGTTCTTTTTAAACTGTCTGATTTTCACATCTTGGGCGCCGAATTTATCCAGAATTGAGCGTATTTCGCTGATATCTGTATCAGGGAATTTCTGCTGGTGGTAGTTTTCGTTGATCTCTTTTTTGGCCTTGGGCGTTTTTTTGCCCGCCTTATAAACATCACGCATGAAACGTAGCTTCCATTTCAGATCTTCCATGACGCTGGAAATATTGTTTTTCGGTGGCTGCCAATCTAAACGATCAAAGCTATCCAGCATGATATCGCATGATTCCTGCTCCAGGCATCCGGCCATGCGGGTGGAAAGAAATTCACGCGCCTTATGCGCATTCGCGAGGCGCGCCTCTGTTGTTAATCTAGGCGCTTTAGCAAGCTCGGCAAAAACCTCATCTTCGGTTTCGAAAACCTTACTCACCAGATTGGGCAGGCTAATGTCGTAGTCCTCGGATGTGATCGGGCAATAGGCCAGAACATTAGCGCCGAGTAGGGCGCTTTCAATTGCGGTAGTACAACCCGTCTGAACCATAGCGCAGGAATTGATAGACCATTGCACTGCCGTGCCGGTATGGATGCAATGTGCGTTATCATAGCGCGCGGCGATGTCTTCCCAAAATTGGAAATTCTCGGAAGGGTGGGGGCGAAATACAATTTGCTTATCCGGAAATAGCGCCGGAATCTTTTCGACCATTGGCCAGAACAGGTCGAATAAATTATCAGTGTGATCTAAATATTTTACAAAGTCTGCGAATTGCTCATCCGTGAAATCGAATTTACGACGCAGAACTTTGCGTATTTGTTGGCGGTCTACACTAAAGGGGTTGCTGCGCGAAAAGCGCGACATAACTGTAATAACATCGGCAGGGTCCCATTCATGAGGGCTTTCTGCCAAATGTAAATCAATGTTCTTTTCCCGCAAAATATCAATGCGCGGATTGCCCGCCGGAACAATCGTGCAGAGCTTGCCGGCATCTTTTGCATCTTTGATAATCTGGTCTTTGTCGCCCTCACCTCTGGTGAAATGAACCAAAGCGCGCTCTAGATTGGGGTAGTGGATGCGCTGAATAACATAGCGGCGATCCGAAGAGACAGCGATGGATTCCTCATCAATCGTGGCAATTGCATAGCGCATTTCGCTCGCTTTTTTTACGAAGTCTCGGCATTGATAAGTCGCGTCATCCTCTAGAATAATACCGCGCGGAAAATCTGGGAGCTGTTTATGCAGAATTTTGCTGCGCCCGATAAAAACCTTGTAACCGCGTTTAACGGCCTTTTGACCAAGATAAAGACGACCATAAAGGTCTCTTGATTTGATTTCCGTGGGGATGAGCAGCGTTTTTTGAGGTTTGGCCATGCGTCTATTTATTGGGCTAAAAGGGTTGTGTTATGGCCATGAGAATGAACCCTACGCTCGTTATAGTCAAGAATTAGGATACGGCACGCCGTATGGCTAGGATTTATCCGAGATTTTCGTTGAGGCCACGTCGCTAGCATTTGTGAGCGCATTTTTTCCTTGATGGGCTGTGCCATGCGGGAATTGGTTGCAGTCCCAGCGGGGAAGCGCGTGAATATGGCTCTGTATATCATCTTGCGCTATGTCGCGGTGCTCGACGGCAAAAGTGAAATCTACGTTGTTATCTTTGAGAATCTGGATGGTTTCATCGGTATAGGTACTTTTGCGGCCATAGGGGTAGCAAAATGTTTTGACATCTTTTTGGTCAATGATGCCATGCACAAAGGATAGGCATTCCTCGATTTCGACTTTTTGCTGCGCGCGGGTTAATTTGCTTAACGCGGGGTGGGTGATGGTGTGGCCGCCCATAATCATGCCGTTATCTGCCATTTCCTTCATTTCATCAAAGGAGAGATACAGCGATTTAATCATCTCTTTTTCATCAACGGTATCGGACATCATGCGATCTAGAATTTTTTTGCGCCATTCATGGGCGAGGTAATAATTGAGAATACGCTTGGCTTCCAGCGTCTTTGAGTCATTATTCTGGAACTCATAGGTTGTCTGTCGAAATTCCTCGACCTTTTCATGTTGGATCATATGCGGCTCGACCATCTCTTGCAGCCATTCCAGTATTTGCGCGCCGCCGTGACGGCCATTTAAATGTTGAATGCGCTGCGTGTCGATCATCTCGTCATGGGTATACATACCCGTTGGGATGTAGAAAATCCCCCATAAGCCGCGCTTTTTAAGCTCTTTATAGGCGTAATCATAGTGATCTTTCAGGCCATCATCAAAGGTCAGTATAATACCGTTTTCGGGCACAGGCTTAACGCCTTTAACAATATCCAGAAACTCTGCGCGGCTCGGGAAATAGAAATTGCTTTGGAAGTAGTCGAGCTGCTTGCAAAATTCATCAATATGCAAATATCGAAAATAAGGGAGGTTTTGAACCCTATCCCTTACATAATGGTACATAATGGCTTTCAAGCGGCTAAAGTCCTTCTACTATAGGCGTATTTTGTATGCGTTCTTGCTTTATAGCGAGATAATCGCGCTTTAACGAGTCATAATCGGCATAAAAGTGGCGTAATTTCTCCGGTGTGTAATCAGCGCGTTTGCAAAGTGTGCCTTCTACGCCCTCAAATGAAGCGGGTTCTTTGGGCGGTTTTAGCCCTTTCGCATAGGCTTTGATAATGTTCGCATAGCTCAGGGCCGCGTCAAAAATAAGGCGGTTGCCGATATCATGGGGCGTGTCGGCGACCTCTACTGCGGCGCGCATCTGGTGTAAAATATTACCCGTATCAATGCCTTGATCCATAACCATAAAGGTAGCGCCGATGCATTCAAAACGCCCATGCGCCATCGCCCAAAAATTCGTGCCCGAGCCGCGGTAATAAGGCGAAAGCCCAAGGTGCAGGTTCAGTATTTTCTCTGGAAAGGCATCAAACCAAGGTTGTTTGAGGATAGAGCTCCCGTAACAAGCGATGATATCAGGCGCCGCCGCAACGGCTTTTTCAATCACGTCAGCCTCGTTTATTTTGCCCTTGGGAATACTCAATACGGGTGCATCATCGTTAGAGTTTTGAACCCTGCTATTGAAATAGTAATGCTCAGAGGCTTCGCGCTCATGGGCGTGGCGGGAAAGCAGCGCCTGATCATCCGTGTTATGTGCGCTATCCTCTGCCTTGTTCTTTAGGCTGATTTCCGTACCTTCACAAATGCTCAGGGCGGACGTGATGTCAGCGCATGATGATAGCGTCAGGCGCATATAATCATGCCTGAGCTCGGCGCCTGTAAGAATTAACAATTTAACGGAAGTCGACATTCGTGCAAGACCGGTGCGGGGATTGAATTAAGCGCCTAACCATTTGTAATGGAATGTAAATTTTTTTACATTTCGTTCCGTTACCGCCAATATTACCCCTAATTATTATTGTGTTATTAATGCGAATCAAATCGCCTATTAGATTTTGCCATATATAGTAATAAATCTAAATGCACTTCTATACGTTTATGATTTTATATTATTGTGATAAAATTTCTACCATCGATTTTATTCACTTTTTAACGAGGGTATTTTTATGGAATTACTTGCTGTTTTGTTTGGGATCGTACTTATAACGATATTTATGCCTTGGATAAATCATTTCAGGCTTCTTTCAATACGCAAAGATATTTCAGATCTGAAAATGCTTGTGAATAATATTACGGGTGATTTACGCAATCCAGCACCGTCTGATTTAATGGAAGAATTAGTGCATCCAGAACAAGATGGTTTACATGTGTCACCATTGAATCAAGATGATTCACAAATTGATGTATTTGTTGCTAGCCGACACATACCATATCAAGAAAGTAAGGAAGTTAATGAGCGCTCGAATAATTCAGTGCCTTTGATTTCCAAAAAAGAAGAGCGTTTCTCATTTCAAGAGAGTTTTGAAAAGAATATCGCCACAAAAATCCCCGTTTGGATTGGGGCTTTATCCCTAATATGCGCGGCCTTTTTCCTCGTCAAATATTCTATTGAACTTGGGTGGATGAAGCCTATCGTACGAATTTCTCTGGGTAGCTTGTTCGGGGTGAGCTTGCTTGTTTTAGGCCAATGGCTAGTAAAGCGTCAACATATTGCCAATTCGGAGCGTATATCCCAAGGTTTGGTGGGTGCTGGCTTGGTCTCATTATATGTGAGCGTTTACGCGGGTATAAATCTTTATGAATTAATCTCGCCAACTTTTGGCTTTATAGTTATGGCGGTAATAACTGCCTTGGCGGTAATATTGTCTTTGAGGCATGGACAACCGATAGCGGTCTTTGGATTGTTGGGGGGATTACTCACTCCCGCATTAATCGGCTCAGATGAGCCCAACGCTATTGCCATGTTCGCCTACTTGTTCTTGCTCTTTACGGGAATGTTTAGTGTCCTTGTTCACAGGGGATGGTGGATATTGTCTGTCATTGCATTGACCGGAGTGTTTTGTTGGTCTGTTTTCTGGTTCATGCTCGCTTTCTCACCGTCGGACGCGCCAGTTCTAGTCGTTTTTGCCATCGCGGTTGCTGGAGTTGTGCTCTCTGTGACTGGAAAGAAAATTGTTCAAAATAATGTTCAGGAAAATATTACAGCTCCTCTACATGGTTTAAATTTTGCCGCTATCCTAGGCGGTGTTCTAACTATTTCATGGTTAAGCTTGGAAATGTCACTCAGTTTGTTTGACTGGTCTATGTTAGGGATGCTTAGCGTCGCCCTTATGGCCTTGGCGTATTTCAAGCCACACATTTATCAAAGACCGCTCTGGGTTATGCTTGGAGGCAGTTTAGGCTTGTATGCCATTTGGCTACAGCAGGCACCACTAAATGATGCACTTGCCGTAATGGTGGGATTTGCCTGTATTTATGTGGGGGGTGGGGCTTTTATAATGCGCAAGGTACAAGATCCTCGATATTGGGCTGGGCTGCAAGCCGTGGCCTCAATTTCACTTTTCCTAATCTGTTATTTCAAGCTGGATTTACCAGAGCCGTTTTTGGCTTCTTTCGGAATGTTTTGGGGAATAATAAGCTTGGTCCTTGCCAGTATAACGATTTATCAAGCGGCGGATATTCGAGATAAATATAAGGCAGATAGCGTCATACAAGACCATCTAGTCGCCATTTACACACTTTTGGCCTCCGCCTTTATATCAACGGGGCTTGCTATCGAGTTGCCGTTTAATGATTTGCCGCTGGCTATAGCTGGACAAGCGGCTGTTACGGCCCTGATTTTTAATAGAACGGGTATCGAATTTTTGAAAATTATCGTGGTCATTTTAACAATGGCATTCGCAGCACTTCACTTCCAACAGCTCATTCTTCTGTGGGAATTGTTCGAAAATAGTCTCGACGGGCGGGCCCCAAGGTTGAGCAGGATTAACCAATACATCAACGATGCGCCTTTATTTAATTTCGGTGCTCCATCGTTGCTATTTGCAGTTACATTTTGGATTTTCATCAAAAATGGTAGTGCGAATACAAAGCTGAACCACATTGTGTTGGGAGTGGCTTTATCGTTCATGCTGTTAACGGGCTATTACGTTTTTAGGTACCTCGTGTATGGTGATTACAGCACGGCTTTATCAATGGAAGCCAGTTTTCTGGAGCGTGGTTTTATAACTGTAGCCCTGACGGCGCTTGGTTTTGCGTTACTGGAAATCTTTAAACGGTTGGATAATGAATATTTGAAGCCGTGGGCTTTGGGCGTTCTAAGCCTCGGGGCTTTCAGATATATTGCCTTTGATCTTTTTATTCACAATCCCTATTGGAGTAGTGATCAATTTGTTGGAGATTCCATATTTTTAAATGGTGTCACATTGATATATGGCGGCGCTGTAGCCGCATTTGCATATTCTATTAACAGCAACGACTTTCGAACAAATCAAGCGCTATATAAAATTCTATGTTTGATTTCATTGTTTGCATTTTCGAGCTTGAGCGTTCGTCAATTATTCCACGGAGGTTATCTTGAAAGAGGAGTAACCACACCGATGGAGGTCTACAGCTATTCCGTTGCATGGCTCGTTACAGGACTGGCATTACTGACCATAGGAATTATGAAGGATAATAAAGGCATTCGAATGGCCTCGTTGGCCTTTCTGGTGCTTACAGTTGTGAAAGTGTTTGTCTTCGACGCCGGTGAGTTGGAAGGCTTGTACCGCGTGTTCTCATTCTTGGGGCTTGGCGTTTCTTTGATTGGCCTCAGTTATTTTTACACCCGTTTTAGCATGAAAAAAGATGAGCATAGTCAATCCGCCAAAATGCGATAAACCGACGCTCTGCCAATTCCGAGCTGTCTAGATATCTCGGTGGCCCCTACATTCTGGGCCGCTAATATTTTGACTTCATCACTCTTCGCTCTGGCTGTTGGTGCACGTCCTTTGTATTTCCCTTGCGCTTTAGCCTTCGCTATGCCCTCTCTTTGTCTCTCCAGCATCATTTCACGCTCGAACTCGCTAATCGAGCCCATGACGTTTAAAATCAGCTTCCCAGTTGCAGTGGTGGTATCGATACCAAGATTAAGGATTTTCAGGTCCGCCTTCTTCTCTTGAATGCGTTTTACGATCTCACCTAAGTGCACAACGGATCTAGCTAGTCGATCCAATTTCGTGACAATTAGGCAATCACCTTCTCGAATGAACTCTAAAGCTTTTTGAAGTTCGGGGCGATTATCGACGGATGAGACTTGTTCTGAAAATATTTTGTCGCAGCTCTCTTTTTCGAGATCGCGAATTTGGGCGTCCAGTCCGGCTTCTTGTTCCATTGTGGACGTTCTTGCATATCCAATTTTCATGATAGCTCCTTTCGATACACCCTGTTGTATCACAAGAGTCTATAACTTAGCGAGTCATATCGTATCGAAAGGCCAAAACAATGTCTATGAGACACAAGATCTGAAATCTCTCCACGTCTCACTGGAGCAAGGGTGTGTGAGATAGGTGAAAGAGCGTTAATCCACACCATCGATGAACGTTTCAACGAAGCTGCGGATTTTATCTATTATACGCTCTGACACTGTGCGGCGCTCTTTTAACGATGGTTTACTGTCGGGGTTCATAATCTCGATAATTTCGTCCCTCATTGGTGCTTTTTCGGTAAAGAGATAGTTACCCAAAATTTTATCAAGGCCCACTGGGTCAAGACCTTCCTCTACGCTAAGGCGTTACTAGTGCTTTGCGCCTCTCTTCTGTCCAAAAAATTTCGAATTCTTTACCCACATCTGCGCTCGCTGACATATTTGCAAAATGCTCTGATATAAACCGCTCAATAAGCTCTTTTTTGCTACGAAGCTGCGCCTCGGTGTCCAGAATATCCATGATGCCCTTGCGTGCGCGGGCTTGTTCTTCTGGATTCTTGTCTTTCAGATTGTTCAACAGGTTAATTATATAGCTCACATTGATCTTGTCTCGGCTTATGATCTCGATCTCGAAGTCAATGTCATCAAGTATGGAGGCTTTCTCTTTTTGCGTTTCACTACGCACCTTGTCGTACAGGTCGAGATATTTACTTCGGAAATCCGCGAAGAGTTGCTCGCTCATAGGGAGGTCATTAAAGTCAACCTGAGTGAAGCAATCGAGGACGTTCTTTATTCTGATCACATCACGGAACGCCTGAATGAACTTTGCCTCGTCTTCCTCTGTCAAGAGCGCATCAACACTGGCAACGTCGGGCGTAATCGCTAATAAATTCGCAACAGCTTCTTCGAACTTCTCAACGTAATCTTCGTATGGCGCGAGAATAATCTCTTCCTGAGCGTTTTTATTCGCAAAGAGCTCTATAGCTTTATCAGTAGGGGGGGGG
>JBBKXC010000301.1:0-2671 GCA_037969275.1 Bdellovibrionales bacterium
CGCAGCTTTTCATTCAAATAAACTAAAAACTTCAAAAAAAGCTTACAGATGTCTTTTCAAATTATCGGTTTTACAGTCGGGGTTTTGCTATGCATTTTAGGTTTGGCCGAGCTAATCCCGGCCTCGGTGGATTGGGCGGACAGCAGTATCAACGCCCAAGGTTTTCTGGCTTGCGCCATTGTTTCGATGTTTTTTGGCGGCGCTATGATGATCATGAACAAGAACTATTCCCGCAAAGTGGGCGTGCGCGAGGCGTTTATCCTGACCAATGTATCTTGGCTCGCCTTAAGCTTCTTTTCTGCCTTTCCGCTGGTTCTTTCGGACGTGCACCCTTCTTTTGTTGATGCGCTCTTTGAGTCTGTATCGGGGATTACGACGACGGGCTCGACAGTTTTTGTCGGCCTTGATTATATGTCGCAAGGGGTCTTGCTCTGGCGCTCTATTACGCAGTGGATAGGCGGGGTCGGGATTGTGGCTTTTGCGATTGTGCTGCTGCCTTTCTTGCGGGTCGGCGGGATGCAGCTTTTTCGCACGGAATCATCTGACAGATCGGAAAAAATTCTGCCGCAAAGCGGACAGGTCATTTTCGCCATTCTCTTCGTCTATTGCATTTTGACGGGTATTTGCGCCATTACATACGGATTGCTGGGCATGAGCTTTTTTGACGCCGTTAACCACGCCATGACGACCCTTCCGACGGGCGGCTATTCAACGCATGATTCTTCATTCGGCTATTTCAAAAGCCCAGTGCTGGAACTGGCGGCAACATTTTTTATGGCGCTGGGCGGGCTGCCTTTTGTGCTTTTTGCGGCTGTTCTTTATAAAGGGCGCTTTAATTTCTTCAAAGACGAGCAAGTGCGCGCCATACTTATAATATATGCGGGCATAATTGGTGTTATTGCCATGTGGCTCTGGCTGCATTCTGATATTTCGCTGGTGAGCTGTTTACAAACCGTAGCCTTTAACGTTGTTTCAGTAATTACCACCACAGGCTTTGCCTCGACCGATTATACGGCGTGGGGGCAATTTGCGGTGATCTCGTTCTTCTTCATGACCTATCTCGGAGCTTGCGCGGGCTCAACGGCGGGGGGGATTAAAACTATGCGCCTGATCGTGGCTGTACGCGCCGTGGATGGCTATATAAAGCAGCTGCTATATCCACGCGGCGTATTCACTATTCGCTATCAGGGGCAACCGCTGCGCAATGACCTCATCATGAATGTTTTGGTGTTTTTGGGACTGTATCTTCTGTGTAATGCCGCTTTAACGCTCTGCCTGACCCTTACGGGACTAGATTTTATTACAGCCGTGAGCGGCGCGGCCACAGCCATCGCCAATGTTGGCCCCGGAGTGGGTACCATCATCGGCCCCGCCGGAAATTTCGCAACTCTCCCCGATTCAGCCAAGCTTTTGCTCTGTTTCGGGATGCTTTTGGGGCGCCTCGAAATCATGACAATCCTCGTCCTCTTCGCCCCGGCCTTCTGGCGGCGCTAAGCATAAAAATATGCTTTCCATTTCATTTCTCCTATGCCATAAGGAATGAGAACAAAACGGGAATATAATTTATGGTAGCGCGCGTTAATACAGTTGCCTTTCAGGACATAGACGTACAGGCGGTGGACGTACAGGTGCAAATCTCATATGGTTTGCCTGCGTTTACCATTGTGGAGGTTATTAAACCCATAAATAGGGCTTGGATTTAGTATGAAAAAAAATACAAAAAAAGTTTTAATTTTTTCATTGTTATTAATTACAACAGTTTGCGCTTATTTGACTTTCAATATCTTTAATGGCTTAACTTTAATTGATGTTAACCTTGGGTTAAAAGCAAAAAGTATTGATGCATCTATTTCGCAGTTCTATGAAAGATATAATTATCTTCCGGGGGATTTTCCTAATGCCCAAAAGGAATTACTAGATTGTTTTGAGGGGCAATGTAGAAATGGAAATGGTAATTCAAAAATTGATGAAGACGAAGCTTCTCTTTTTTGGCAACACCTAAAAGCTGCTAATTTGCTTGATGAACCTAGGGGAGGTATTAGTCCTTCGGTTGGAACGTTTGTGCCTGTATTTTATTATAAAGAAAAATTACCATTTACAGAATTTATAGGAAATGGTCACTATCTAGCTTTTATCAGTAATAGCAAAATAGATGAAAGTAGTGGGTTTTTAGAAGGAAAACTTGCTAGCCGGATAGATAGAAAAAATGATGATGGATTGGCTTTTTCAGGACGTGTTATTGGAGCTGGAAATGAATTCTGTTTTACAAAAAATATGCATAATGAACGGTTATATAAAGATGACAGTGAAGATAAATGCGTATTCTTATATATAAAAATTGTAGCTAAGCAATATGAAAGTGCGCTTAAGGAGAGTTGGTAAAAATGGTCGCGCGCGTTAACACGGTCGCCTTTCAGGGCATTGACGTACAGGCGGTGGACGTACAGGTGCAAATCTCTAATGGTTTGCCTGCGTTTACGATTGTTGGCCTCCCCGATAAGGCCGTGGCGGAGAGCCGGGAGCGGGTGCGTTCTGCGCTTCATGCGCTGGGACTTTCATTGCCGCCAAAGCGTTTAACCGTTAATCTTGCGCCTGCCGACCTTGCCAAGGAGGGCTCGCATTTTGATTTGCCTATTGCGCTTGGGCTTTTGGCCGCAATGGACGTTATTCC
>JBBKXC010000302.1:0-4426 GCA_037969275.1 Bdellovibrionales bacterium
GCTTTTACCGCTTTTGAATTATCTGCAAGATTATCACGAGGTAGGATTATGAGCTTTATCAAGTCGGGCGTGATCGGCCATCCGATTGCTCATTCCAAATCTCCGCTCATACATAATTACTGGATGGATGTTTATAATTGCGAAGGCTCGTACGAGGCCATCGACATCACGCCTGAAAATCTGGCGGCAGAATTAAAGCGCCTGATCGACGAGGGCTACGCCGGGTTTAACGTGACCGTGCCGCACAAAGAAGCCGTGATGACGCTTTGCGATGAAGTCGATGATCTGGCGCGCGCAGTTGGCGCGGTCAACACAGTGGTCATCGAGGATGGCCGTATGCTAGGCACCAATACGGATGTCAGCGGCTTTGTGCAAAACCTTAGAAATGCTTCGCGTAATTTTGGCTATAGCTGGGGCATTGAAAATGGCCCTGTCCTTATTTTAGGTGCCGGAGGCGCAGCGCGGGCGGCTGTTTATGGTTTGCTCAAGGATGGCGCACCCGAAATTATCATCGCAAACCGCACGCGCGCCAAGGCCGAGGAGTTCATAAAATTCGATCCTTCCGTTATCCGTGTTATTGATTGGGAAGAGCGCTCGGAAGCGCTGGCGCAGGCTAATTTGGTCGTGAATACAACGGCGCTTGGTATGGGCGGCAAAGGTGATCTCGAGATGGATTTCTCCTTGGCCAATCCGGATATTCTTGTGCATGACATTGTTTATAATCCGCTCTATACAGGATTTTTGAAAGATGCGCGCGACCATGATTTGCGCGTACTGAGCGGCATCGGTATGCTGCTTTTTCAAGCGCAGCCAGCTTTCGAAGCGTGGTTTGATGTGCACCCCGAAGTCACGCAAACCCTAGAAGATTTGGTGCTTGGCGCATGATTGTCATTGGCTTAACAGGCTCGATCGGGATGGGGAAATCCAGCGTTGCGGCTATGTTTGAGCGCCTTGGTGTGCCTAGTCATGATTCCGACGCCGCCGTTCATGCCATGCTCGCACCGCGCGGCGCTGCCTTTTTGCCCGTCTCGGCGGCCTTTCCCGCGCGTCATTATCCGCAAATTTATAAAAAGCGCAAAGGTGCGGGCGGCACCATTCAATATTTTGATCGCCAGGCTTTGGGGAAGATTGTGTTCTCGGATGAGAGCAAGCGCATTGAGCTTGAGAGCATTTTGCACCCGCTGGTGCGTGAAGATCAGGCGCGCTTTATCGCCGCCATGAAACGGCGCGGCTGCGCGACTGTAGTGCTGGATATTCCGCTTTTGTTTGAAACTGATTCGCATCTCTTTGTTGATGTCACAATAAATGTTGCCGCACCCTTTCATATCCAGCGCGCCCGCGTTTTGGCGCGCCCTAATATTACCGAGGAGAAATTTCATTCAATCCTTGAAAAGCAGATGCCTTCGACAGAAAAATCTCGGCGTGCGGATTACACAATTCCGACGGGTCTAAATCGCGCAGAGACTTTTGCGAAAGTGAAGGCGGCACTCAAAGACATTAAATCCGCCGCGCCCGTAAAGTATACACAAGGCGCAACGGGACGGATTTACTGATTTAAACCAGTGAACTTTCGATGTGGAACTGCATGGCGATAGCCTCAGCAACATCAAGCGGAAGATCCGGCGCATTGGCAATATCGAGATCGCCATTAACGGCCCTATCAATAGCAGCTTCATCGGCGCCCATTTTGCGGGCAATAGCGCTTAAGGCTTCTGCCCGCTCGGGGACGGAAGGGTGCGTCGCTTTCATTTGCGCCCATGCGCTGCCAAGCTTGCTGATTTTCACATCTTTACGTGAAAAGCCATTGGCGTTTGTCTGGCTGCGTTCAACAAGCGTGTTGATTTTACGAAGGGCAGTCACAAGCGCTAGCGGGTCTGCATCAAATATCTGAACGGCATTGCGATCGGCATGAAATTCGAAAATACGGCTGAGCTTTTTTGTGGAAAGCAAAAGACCGGTATTCATCGTTCTCACGGCGGCATAAACCCCAAGATAAAGCGGATTAAAAGCAGAGATGGTGCCAACGGCGGTGACTTGCGTAGCTAATTGCTTCAGGCTTTTCTTTCTCATGCGCGATAAAAGCTCTTCCGGTGTGCGCGCTTTTTCTACTTTACCTTTGCGGCTTTCATGCGCTTGATCAAGTTTATCTGCAACTTGGCGCATACCGGCCATGGAGGCAAAGCCTTGCCCAGCTTCCACAACGTGATCGCCGATAACATTTTTTAAAGATCTTGGCGCGTTATTATTTTTGCTTGTTGCCTTATTAAGCACATAGCCAACGCCTGCAGAGGCTGCAATGCTTGTGGCAATGCCCACAAAGCCAGCGGCAAAAAATTGCGTCAAGGAGACCAGAGAATTGGAAATCGCCGAGGCGGAATTCAAGAAATTTTTCGGCATAGTTGCCCATTGATGCTGCGCACCTGCATGCACAAACTCATGCGCAAGAACGGCGTACTCTTCATCATCGGTTAAAAGTTGAAGCAGAGGTTCACTAATAATAATAACGGGTTTGTTGATATTGGATGCCGCGGCATTGGGCATAGCGGCAGCTTTTTCGAGTGTTTCACCAATAATAACGTCCATAATAGATTCTTTGGTTTTGGCGGCAGATTTAAAATCATAGACCGGATTTTTATCAACTTTCAGACCGGAGATACCATAAAGCTTATCGACCATTTTTTTCAAGTTAGGAGAATGAATGTGTTCTGCGGGATGAGCGGCCAGGCGTTTTTCCAGATAGTTACTGGATAATTTAACGGACGCGGCCAAGACAGCAACCGAAAGGCCCGTGCCAACCGCTATGGTCCAATTGGCGCCAAGCATCGCAGCGCCTGTCGCTATTGCAAATGTTTGCGCGTAATTTCCTGCTACTGCCGCGTAGTCTTTAATTTTGTAATATGCCATCTTGTCTCTAGCCCCATGAATTATGAAAACGTTTTTTAGCAACATTGGCTCACTATGTCAAATTAATTGATATCGTAGCACTGTCGACAATAATTAATGCGGTTTTTGAGTTTGAAAAACGAGGTGAAGCAATATCACGTGCCTTGCGCAGAAGGTCCAATCACGTTAATGAGAAGGGGGAGATAAAAATGATGCGCGAAATAGTTCTGGATACTGAAACCACAGGCATGAACCCCGATACGGGCGACCGTATTGTCGAAATTGGCTGCCTTGAGCTGGATAATCACCTCCCCACAGGGCGCACGCTGCAGCTTTATCTTAATCCCGAGCGCGAAATTCCTGCCGATGCCATTGCCATTCATGGGATTACCAATGAATTTGTGAAGGACAAGCCCATTTTTGCGCAAGTCTATATGGAGTTCATCGAGTTCATTAAGGGCGCTAAGCTCGTCATTCATAACGCCGAATTTGATATGAAGTTTATCAATTGGGAGCTTAAGAATGTTGGCCATGCGCCGATTGGCTGGAATATGGTCTTGGATACGCTGGGTATGGCACGGCGGAAATTTCCAGGCTCACCTGCTAATCTGGACGCGCTCTGCCGCCGTTTTGGCATTGATAATAGCGAACGTAATTATCACGGGGCGTTGCTTGATTCGCAATTACTGGCGGAGGTGTATCTGGAGCTTTTGGGCGGACGTCAGCATGGCCTCTCGCTTTTATCGGGCGCCGCGCAATCTGACGCCGAGAAATCTGCGAATACGGCCATTAGCTTATCAGCCAAAAATCGCCCTGTACGCGCCGCGCGTGCGCATTGCGCAGCCGAAGATGAACTGGCAGCGCATGAGAATTTATTGCAAAAGCTGAAAGATCCGCTTTGGAAGAAAAACGGGTAATGTTTCGCTAGGCTTTAATTAACGGCAATATTGCCTTTTTCGCCCTGCGCCTTTTTGGCGGCGGCGATTTCATCCTTGAAGCGGTCCACATAAAGCGCATGGAAATCCACGGGGCTTAGTAGGAGCGGCGGGTAGCCGCCTTGAATTGTCAATTCGCTCAAAATCTGGCGCGCATAAGGAAATGCCATACGCGGAATTTCGATCAAAAGGATCGGGTGTTGTTGGTCTTCCGGTATGTCGTTTAGAGATACTGTCATCCCGTATTGCAGCTCTGCGATGAAAACAGTATCATCGCCGCGTTTGGCAACGGCGCGTACATTCAGCGCAACTTCGAAAAGATTTTTCATTTTATCATCAGGCAATTTACGTGCGTCCATGCCGATATTGACTTCCATTTCAGGAGGCTCGGCTTGTCCACGAAGGCTGTCTGGTGAGTTCGGGTTTTCAAATGAAAGGTCTTTCACGTACTGGGCGTGAATAACGATGGGCATATTGCCGTCAACTGGCATTGCGCGGGATTGGTCTTGTTTGATGTCGGCCATAATTATTTCCTAAAAGATAAAGTCTTTAAATTGATTGTTCTCAACTAGCATGAATATTAGCGCATCTCAAGAGCGCTTGTCGTC
>JBBKXC010000303.1:0-2891 GCA_037969275.1 Bdellovibrionales bacterium
ATTAAGGCCGGTAAAATTCGTCATATTGGCCTTTCTAATGAAACGGCGTGGGGGACGATGAAGTATATGGAGCTCTCGCGCGCCCATAATTTGCCGCGCATGCAGTCCATACAAAACGAATACTCCTTATTAAACCGCCTCTTCGAGCCGGATATGCACGAGATTGCACTGGCGGAGAATTGCGGACTTCTTGCGTGGTCACCCTTGGCGCGCGGCATGATTAGTGGCAAATATCTTGGCGGCAAACGCCCCGAAGGCACGCGCCTGGCCATCGAAACGCGCCCTGAAAAACGCGATACGCCGCAAGCAAACTCCGCGATTGAAGCTTATATTAAGGTGGCGGAAAAACACGGGCTGGATGTCTGCCAAATGGCGCTGTCCTTTGTAAACTCAAGACCCTTCGTCAGCGCAAATATTATCGGCGCCACAACGATGCCGCAGCTTAAAACCAATATTGATTCGGTTAAACTCACGCTTTCGGATGAAGTTCTTGACGATATAATGGGCGTCTACCGCAATTATCCTATGCCGTATTAAGCGGCCACGTCTTTAGCTTTTATTCGTCTTGAGAAACTGGCGCATTCAGAGCATTCGGGAGCAACGCCCAATAGCGTCCTTTGGATTTCATGTTTCCAGCGAGCATTTCTTCTTCTGCGCCGTAGCCCCAAAACACATCTCCGCGCACCGCGCCGCGTATAGCACCGCCTGTATCTTGCGCTACCATGAGGCGTTGCAGCGCCCCATAACCCGCCACAGGCTCAGCTATATCAACCCAAATCGGCAACCCATATGGAAGGAGCGAGCGATCAATCGCCAAGGAGCGGCGCGGCGTTAAGGCCACATTCTCACCGCCCAGCGGGCCTTCACCGTCCAGTTCTTGAAAAAAGACATAGGATTTATTCAAATTCATAACAGAGTCAGCTTGACCCGGATTGGCTGCCAACCAAGCGCGGATGCTTTGCATCGAGACATTTTCTTTGGTCAATTCACCGCGCGCGATTAACTCGCGCCCAATGGCAAAATAAGGATGCCCGTTTTGTCCAGCGTAGCCTGCGCGCACATGCCCGCCGCCCTCAAGCTCTATGCGGCCTGAGCCTTGTATTTGCAAAAAGAAAGCATCCACTGCATCGCTCACCCAGACAAACGCTTCGTCATTATGTGGCCAGTTTCCGGCGACAATGTCGCTACGCGCTTCATAGGGCTTTAAATTGCCATCTATGACGCGCCCCGCAATGCGCTCGCCCTTCATGCTCTCGCGGAATTGCCCAAGATCAACCATGACCAGGTCATCCGGCCTTTTATGCAGCGGATAGGGATAATTTTGTGATTTTTGCCGCGAGCCCTTAAGCGCCGCTTCATAATACCCTGTGAAAAGCCCCTCCGCTTTATCACCTTCCAAAATTTGAAAAGGGGTGAACTGAGCTTCGAAAAAGCCGCGGATATCTTCGCTGCTCCCTGTTGCCACAACTGCAAACTCAGCGCAGGCCGCTTGCCATACTGCGTAATTACCGGCCTCAGTCAACGGCCCGAAACTCTCATCGCCCTTGCGCTTTAAAATGCGCCCGCAGGAGCGCACAAGCGCCGGAACGGCTTCATGCATAGCGTCTTCGTTCCAACCGGGCAAATCGGCATAACTGCTTTTAACAAGCTGCATAGGGGGCGTTTCGGTCTCCACGCTCTCGACAACGCTCGGCTCTTCGCCGCAAGACACTAAAAACAATAAGCTGAAAATAAGAAAAAACCGCATGATCTACTTGTATCATTGCGGCTTTTTCAAAAACAGAGGGCTTGGAAAATTACCCTTATAATTTATTTGGTATCAGGAACAAGATCATTGTCGGTTTCAGGATCTTCGCTGCGCGTTTCTACCAAGAGCCAGCGCGGGTCTTTGCCCGTGAGATCATGAGAGAATGTCCAGATATCAACCATGCTGGACGTGTGGTCGGGATGTCCGGAGAGAATATTGCCTTCACTATCGCGGTTGATACGCGTTTCATCTGCAACAAAGCGCACCGTAATGAAGGCCGTTTTCTTTTCGACCATCGCCGCAGTTACCTGCGCCTTACGAATTGCATGAATTTCACTGGAGAGCGTTTCGCCTGATTTTTCGCGATTAGAAATAGCGGCTTCAAAGGCGTCATAGACATCCTTGCGCAACAAATCTTCGAGCGTCTCGCGCTCGCCTTTTGCAAAGGCTTCGACAATCAGCACAAATACGTCCTGCACGGCCTGTCCGAAGAAATCAATGTCGAAAGATTTCTCGAGTTTAGATATCTCGATAAGGCCATTTTCCGCCGTTTTATTCTCGATACCAAAAGCGCCCTTTGGATTTTGCGCTAAAGCACTGATGCGCTGCGCCGGAGAAAGAACTTGGCCTTCTTGCGCGATGCCAAGTTCGGTGACATTGGCGGCATTTTCTTGGGCTGGCGCGCCCGCTAATGGATTGGGGCGCTCGCGCTCATCACCGTGGCGCGTTCCAAGAATGCTCCGCAGCCAAAAAATAAGACCCGCGGCAACTACTCCATAAACTAATAAATCTGCTGACACGCTTTACTATCCCTAAAATCTCTTGATTGCTGTTAATAATAACATAATTTAACAAAGCAAAGGTAAAAACCATATGTAAATTTAGATTATACCCGTCTGCTCTTTACATTTACTCCACATAGATTAGTGTTTTGCCACTAAAGAACAAGAGGTAATATGCCATTTTATATTGTTTTTATAGCGATCCCGCTGCTTGAAATTTATGTTTTCGCGCAAGTAGGTGACGAAATTGGTCTCGGCATGACTTTATTGCTCTGCCTAATCACGGCGGTCATTGGCGGCGCAATCATTAAGTATCAAGGGTTTTATACGCTACAATCCATGCAAAACTCCGTGCGGCAAGG
>JBBKXC010000304.1:0-3609 GCA_037969275.1 Bdellovibrionales bacterium
GGTCCAGTCAGTCGCCTACGCCACTGGTATTCCTCCAAATATCTGCGAATTTCACCTCTACACTTGGAATTCTACTGACCTCTCCCGGATTCTAGACTTACAGTTTCAGAAGCAGTTCCAGGGTTGAGCCCTGGGATTTCACTCCTGACTTGTAAATCCGCCTGCGCACGCTTTAAGCCCAGTGATTCCGAACAACGCTTGCTCCATTCGTATTACCGCGGCTGCTGGCACGAATTTAGCCGGAGCTTCTTCTATAGCTACCGTCATTATCTTCACTATTGAAAGAACTTTACAACCCTAAGGCCTTCTTCATTCACGCGGCATGGCTGGATCAGAGTTGCCTCCATTGTCCAATATTCCTCACTGCTGCCTCCCGTAGGAGTCTGGTCCGTGTCTCAGTACCAGTGTGGGGGATCATCCTCTCAGACCCCCTATAGATCGTAGACTTGGTGAGCCATTACCTCACCAACTATCTAATCTAACGCGGGCTAATCCTTGACCGATAAATCTTTGGACCGGAGTCATTATGCGGTATTAGCGTACGTTTCCATACGTTATTCCGCAGTCAAGGGTATATTCCCACGCGTTACGCACCCGTGCGCCACTAACCCGAAGGTTCGTTCGACTTGCATGTGTTAGGCCTGCCGCCAGCGTTCGTTCTGAGCCAGGATCAAACTCTCATGTTTTGATCCATCAAATCACTCAAAAATTGAATTTTCGGTTATTTGAAGTAAATTACTTCAAAAGACCTGCTTGCTTTTTGCTGCTCTATATAATGCGAACATTACATAGAGACTTTTGTTAAGATTGTGCCGAAGCACAATCTTGTGCGTCATGAAAGATACACGCAATTAGCTAAACAGTCTTTATCGTTTGTTCTAATGTATCCAATACAATTGGTTACCTAAGTAACAACAAACACTGCTGCCTGCGTATTTCTTCCTTCCATATCAACGATGTACAAGAACCAGTATTCTTAAGGTCACCAACTTAGTGGCCTTCGTCACACAAAGGCTGTTTTCACAGCTTAATTTTTAGTGAACGGCGATCTAATCATAAACAAGATACATCCGTCAAGAACAATATTAAAAAAACTTACTTTCAACATTGTCGCGCTTTTTTGAACCACTGCAGCGCGTCAGTGTCGCGCTTTTTTTGAACCACTGCAGCGCGTCAGTGGAGGGGTTTATAACCCGACCCCCCGTATCTGTCAAACATCTTTTTGCATTATTTTGCTTTTTTTTGACATTTTTTTTGCACCCACGTGATCGCATCGCTTTTTATGGCTGTGACAGCCACTTTTGCGTCCGATCAAATATAGTGCGGAAAGTCCAATATATACCGTAATTGGTAAACAAAGGATGAATCCACATCCGCTTATAAGCAGGTATCCTCAATTATATTAGAGAAACATGGAACTTATTTCTAAAGAAGTCCGGCTTGACGCAAAATTTTCTCTATCTCAGGCGGTGGTGCCTCGTCATTTATAGAGATTACACCACTATCAGCCGGCACATTCTCTGCCTCCAGATAACGCCACCCCTGAAAAGGCTTGCGCGCTATTGGGGCAACGCGCATCAATTGAGTCTCACATAATATAAGATAAGAGGGTTTTTCGCCCTCGGCGGCCTCATAAGGAATAATCTCTAGGGCGGCCTGTCTGCATTGGATTTGGTTTTTCACAATCCAGAAGACTGACCCGCCATCCAAAAGCTCACTTTCTCGCGTGGGTTTCCGGCTAGTCCAGACGGGGTATACAGTGCGGCCCCCATGCTCCATCCAACGTGCCTTCTGCCGCTGGGCGAATTCATAAACGCTTTCAATGCGCAGGGCTGGTTTCAATAAATGGACGCTCATATATATATGAGATGGAGCTTGTATAGATGCTTGTCAATACAATGCGAAAGAAATTATCCAGCAATCACCATAGTTTAGCGTTGCTTAGTTTCAAATTTCATGTACCATAATAAGTATAGGCCACGGAGCACTATAACATAATTGAGGCCTCACCATTCCTTTAACGACAATATTTATACATTTGATTGCATCTATTTGCCTGCTGCTTTGGGGACTTAAGAAAGTCCGCAAAGGATTTCTGCGGGGTTTTGGCGCATATTTGAAACGAGTCCTTAGCTTAAGCACTAAGAACCGCTTCACCTCCTTTATATCGGGTATATTCGTCACCTTCTTCCTGCAAAGCTCGACGGCGACGATGCTCCTTATATCCTCTTTCGCCAAGAGCGGGCTTATTACAAGCTTTGCGGCGCTAGCTGTTGTGATTGGTGCGGATCTGAGTACGACGCTGATTGCCCGTGTTCTGGTGCTTGATCTATCGCTTATCTCGCCGATCCTGATAATTATTGGTTTTACTCTATATAATGACAACACGTCCGGCACTAAGAACCAGCTAGCCAACATCTTTATCGGCCTTGGCCTTATGCTTCTTGCGCTTACCTTGCTCCGTAGCAGCATCCAGCCATTAACCCATGCCGAGACCCTACCCTTTATTCTAGAGCCGCTACAGAGCGACCCAATCATCGCTATTCTTTGCGCCGCTATTATCACATGGGTCATGCACTCATCTTTGGCCGCAGTCTTGTTTTTCGCTTCGCTATCAACCAGCGCGGCCGTAAGCACAGAGCTTGGCATCTATCTTATATTAGGCGCCAATCTCGGCGGCGCCATGATTCCCTATATCCTGATGATCCGCGAGAAGCACGCCAATGTCCGGCGCATTACGGTTGGTAACCTTATTATGCGCGGCTCTATCATTGCGTTGCTGCTTCCCTTTACCAACATCATTCTTGCCTATTTGAATTACTTTGATATGCCGAGCGATATTGCGCTGATTAACTTTCATATCGCCTTTAATATATTGCTTGCGGTTATTTTCATTCCGCTCGTATCCGTTCTGGCGACGCTTTGTAAGAAGATTGTGCCGGATAAGGTCAATGAGACTTCCCCGGATAGCCCTGTCTTTTTAGATGAAAAAGCCCTTGATACCCCCGTCATCGCTTTAGCGGGCGCGGCGCGCGAAACCTTGCGCATGGCCGAATATGTGGAAACCATGCTTCAAGAAACCATCAAGACGTTTAAAAAGAACGATCCCAAGCTGGTTAAGAAGATCAAGGAAACAGACGATATCGTTGATAAAATCTACGATAACATCAAAATCTACATGACCAATTTGACGAGAGAAGAGCTGGACACCCAAGAGGCCAACCGTTATGTCCAAATTCTTACCTTCTCTACCAATTTGGAATATGTCGGCGATATCATCGATAAGAGCTTGATGGAACTGGCCGAGAAGAAAATCAAGCGCAACGAGCATTTCTCACCCGAAGGCATGATCGAAATCGAGAATTTCCACAACAGCGTACATGAAAATATGCAACTCGCACAAAACATCTTCCTTCTGCAAGACCCGGAGCTGGCACGCCAGCTCGTCGAGGAGAAGAAATCTGTTCGTAAGGCCGTGCGCAAAAGCTCCGATCGCCACTTCCAGCGCCTCACCGATGGCAAGGCAAGCTCTTTGGCAACAAGCTCGCTGCATCTCGATATCATCCGCGACTATCGCCGCATCAACACCTATATGACGGCCGTGGCTTA
>JBBKXC010000305.1:0-6109 GCA_037969275.1 Bdellovibrionales bacterium
GGATTTCCGCCCTGTTTGCGCGGAGAGAATGACCTCATTCATCTTTCTGATAAGCCGCTCACTCCCGAAGACATCAATGAAATATTGAACGCTATGCTGACGGGGCGTCAGAAGCGCGAATTCGAAGCCAATATGGAGCTTAATACAGCGCTTGATATGGGGCAGCATGGACGTTTTCGTGTTAATGTGCTGCGCCAAAGACAATTTCCGGCGCTCGTGATACGTCGCATTGTAACTGTTATTCCAAGCTTCACAGATCTACATTTGCCCAAAATCATGGAAAAACTTTCGCTGGAAAAGCGCGGGCTTGTTCTCCTTACGGGAATGACGGGATCGGGTAAATCCACGACTTTAGCTTCTATGGTGGATTATCGTAATAATACGGAATCTGGCCATATTATTACGATTGAAGACCCGATTGAATATTTCCACGAGCATAAAAAATGTGTTGTGACCCAGCGTGAGGTCGGCGTTGATACGGATTCTTTTTCCATGGCGATGAAAAACTCATTGCGCCAGAGACCGGACGTTATTCTGGTGGGAGAGATCAGAGACCGCGAAGTGATGGAGCAGGCGCTAACTGTTTCCGAAACAGGGCATTTGTGTCTTTCTACGATCCACACTAATAACTCTTATCAGGCGATCGAGCGTATCGTGAACCTCTTCCCTGAAGATTACCACGCGCAAGTGCGCCTCAATCTTTCTACCAATCTTAAGGCTATTATTTCGCAAAGATTACTGCCTAGTCTGAAGGGCGGCCTTGTGCCTGCTATTGAAGTTATGATCAATCAGGGGCTCGTTCGTGAACTTATCCTCAAAGGGGATATTAGTAAAATTCGCGAAGTGATGGAGCAAAATAACCCTATCGGTATGTGTACTTTCGACCAATCGCTTCTCAAGCTTTATAGAGAAGGGCTTATATCTGAAGACATGGTTATCAGTAACTCCGATAAGCCGTCTGACATGAAAATCAAGGTTCAGCAGGCAAAATTATCAGGTGAAATCATTACCGATAAGGATACGTTGTCCTCTCTTGATACGTCCCGCCTGTCTTTCAGCGATCAATAAATTAATTGGGCAGAGCTTTTTTAAAGCTATTGCAAGGGCTATCTGCCTGTGATGTAATGACATAGTGTTACTTTACGATTCTTCAAATTCCTCTATTTTCTCGGGAACTTCTTACATGAAAACGATTAAATCTGTGAAATCTCATTTACCGAAAGCTTTTTTAGGCGGCCTTGTTCTATTAAGTCTTTCGGCCTGTGACCTTACCCAGAATACGCTTAAAACCGATAGAAGCGGGGGGCTTGAAATTCAAGATTACCGCGATGCGCTTGCGCCGCGTGTTCCTGAGCTTGACGATGAAAGCGGCTCACAAAATAAAATTCCAAGTTTCCAGCCTTATGTTGCTGATAATAATGAAAACCTAAAGCCCGTGCCGTTGGTTTCGATTTCTGTAAACCAGACAGTGCCGCTTCGCGATGTTTTATATGAATTAGCCGAGCAGGCCGATTTTGATCTCGAGCTTGATCCAGGGATTCGCGGCTCTATTATTTTCACTGCGCGCGAGCGTCCTTTCGATCAGGTTATTGATCGTATCGCCGATATAGCAGGTCTGCGCTATAAGTTTGACGACAATGTTTTGCGCGTTGAGATTGATCAGCCTTATAACAAAACTTATAAGGTTGATTATTTGAATTACATTCGTACGAATGCTGGATCTGTCCGTAATGATATTGCGGTTGTTTCTGGTGACGGCGCTGATACAGGCTCAACATTCTCGGCGACAATTAAAAGTGAAGCCGACTTCTGGGGTGAGCTTGAGGCGAACGTTCAGCAAATTCTCGGCAATGCCGCAAATCGCTCTTTGAAAACATCTCGCGATCCACGCATAACCGCAGCTGAGCAAAATCCAAATGTTGCAGCAGTCGCGCCACTAACAGATGCCCAAGGCAATGTTACAGTTGCACCGCCAAATGTTAATCTGAATGTTAGCTCTTTGCCAATCGACGATATGGCTGATCCTTCTATTAACAATGTAAATAGCAGCACCACTCCGGCTGATAGTGGCTTCTCTTTTGCCGTGAACAAGCAGGCAGGACTTGTAACTGTTCACGCAAGCGAGCGTGCGCAGCGCGAACTGGAACAGTATCTTTACGAAGTTAAGCGCTCTGTTACAGCGCAGGTTCTTATTGAAGCAAAAATCCTCGAGGTAAGTTTGCAAGATCAATTTGCTGCTGGTATCGACTGGAACATGGTTAATGCACTGAGCGGCGAAGGTTTGCTTCGTTTTACTGGCCCAGTGACAGCGGGCGGACTTACAAATACCCCGACATTTACAGCTAATCGCCCGACAATTGATATTTCAGGCTCATCAAGCGCGACAAACTCCAATTTCTTTGCCGCCTTCCTTGGCAATGACATTCAGGCGCTTGTACAGGCAATTCAAGGTTTTGGTACAGTTAAAGCGTTGGCGAGCCCACGTTTGACCGTTATCAATAACCAGTCTGCTGTCATGAACGTGGCGACAAACCGCGTGTTCTTTGAGATCGATATTGATCGTACACAAGGAACTGACGGACAGGGCGATACAATTGAAATTGACTCCGAGATCAGAAACGTTCCTGAAGGCGTTATTATGAACGTCATTCCATCCATCAATCTGGATGAGAATGTTGTGACTTTGGCTCTGCGCCCGACAATTACGCGCGTGGTTAACGAAGAGCAAGATCCTGCTGTTGCATTTATTGCTGGTGATACAGGAATTGTTTCCCTCGTACCGGAGCTTAATGTTCAGGAAATTGACTCTGTTATTAAGCTGAACTCAGGACAAGCAATTGTTCTCGGCGGATTATTGCAAGATAGAACTGAAACAACAACTGAATCAGTGCCTATTCTTGGTGAAGTACCCGTACTTGGCAATTTGTTCAAGAAGCGTGGTGACAGCATCCAGAAAACAGAGCTTGTGATCTTGTTGAAAGCTACGATTGTTGAAGGCGGCACGAACATCCATTCTGCGGATAAAGATGTCTACCGTAAATTCTCCGATGATCGTCGCCCGTTCAAGATGTAACGCTCCGCGCATTACCGAATAACAAGGATATATAAGAATATGGGATTACAGCTTGTCCGTTACGTCCTGCTAGGGGCTTTGCGAGACAAGCTTCTTCTTTCTATGGTGCTTATTTATATTCTTGTTACCTCCGGCTCTCTT
Organism: Bdellovibrionales bacterium; assembly: GCA_037969275.1. Lineage (GTDB taxonomy): Bacteria > Pseudomonadota > Alphaproteobacteria > Micavibrionales > Micavibrionaceae > UBA2638. Next base: position 3,215 of record JBBKXC010000305.1, read on the forward strand.
TTCTTTGGCTCATCTGCAATTTTAGAACAGATACAATTTGCGCTTGTTTTTACGAGTGGGTCGCTGCGCGTGGCAGGTGTTCTGGGGCTGGTATTATTTATAGTATTCTTTATGCGGCGCTCCTTTGAATCCAAAGACGTCGAATTTCTGCTCTCCAGACCAGTCACAAGGCTACAGTTCATTCTGTCCTATAGCGGTGCATTTTCAATGATTGCCTTGCTCTTAGGTGCTGCGAGCGGGCTTATTCTGTATGCCATATCGCCATCCTTTACGGCGGGGCATGCGCTCTGGGTGCTCAGTATCTGTGTCGAAAATATTATCATGGCCAATATCGCCTTGTTTTTCGCTATGGTTTTGACCAGCGCTTCTGCTGGAGTTCTGGCAACGCTCGGCTTTTATGTTCTGGCACGGATGATGGGGCAATTACTCGGTATAATTTTAGCCACGCAGAACAATGATTTTATTGGGCGCACAATGGAATATATATTCCAGATTGTTTCGATGATAATTCCAAGGCTCGACCTTATGGGGCAGACATCTTGGCTGATTTACCCGCCTAGTAGCGAAATTACCGCTGGCTTTATATTACTGCAAGGCTTTGTCTTTACAGGACTGGTTTTAAGCGCCTGCCTCTTTGATCTGAAAAAGCGGCAATTTTGATGCGGGGCGTGCGCATAGATTTATCACTCGTTTTCCTTCTCGTTTTTCTATGTTTGAATATTGCAATATGGACAATTTATAGAGGCACGCAGGCGCATTGGATTAACGTGCCTCCCGCGCCGCCCAGCGCATATGCGCGCGGTATGGGGCTGGGAGATTCGCAATTTGCCTATCGTAGCTATGGTTTAATGCTGCAAAACCTAGGTGATAGTGGCGGCGTAACAAGGCCGCTTCAGGATTATAATTACGATACATTAAGCCGCTGGTTTTTATTGCAAGACAGACTGGATCCGAATTCTTCCTATATACCGTATCTTGCGTCATATTATTTCGGCGCAGTGCAAACACCCGAAAGCCTCCGCCCTCTGATTGCCTATCTCGCAGAAGTTGGAAAGCGCGAAGACGGCAAAAATTGGAAATGGCTCGCGCAGGCTGTTTATCTGGCGCATTACCGTTTGGCGGATTATGATTTGGCGCTAGAGCATGCGCAAAGCCTTGCCAGCCTCAAAAGCAATGAGCTTCCCGCATGGGCGCGTAATATGGATAGCATCATGCTCAATGTCAAAGGTGAGAAAGAAGCGGCTTATCAAATCATGCTCCAGACATTGCAAAGCGAGCGCGAACACATGAAGCCCGAAGAAATTCTCTTTATGATCGACTATATTTGTAAGCAAATCCTTGACGAAAGCCAGGCAGCAGAGCAAAGTTTCTGCTCCGAAACGCAAGACCAATAAACAAAAGCGCTCATGGCCAATTTAGAATTTAATATACCGGAAATATTTTCGCTCTTTGGCGTCGTCCAGTCCCTGTACATTCTGGTTTATCTGGGCATGCGATCAAAAAGCTGGGGCGGCAGCTTCATGCCTTTTCTGTATTTTCTGGTATTAGGCGCGGCGTTTTTCATGGATTTTGCAACGCGCTTTATCCATGAAATCTCTCCATACTATGGCTTGGTCGCAATGGGGCTATGGTTCTGGATTCCGCCTTTAAGTGCTTTGGTTATCATTCATCTGGCTCAAGTGACAGATCGGCCGTTTAAGCATTATGGCTGGGTGCTCGGTCTGCCTGCGCTGGCGCTTATTGCCACGGTAATTGCGGCTAAATATTCGACCGATTGTGATATTGCCCTTCAATGCGAGGTCTTTATTGAATGGTTTGTTCTCAGCAACCTAATTGCAGGGAGCATAAGCCTTTTGATTCTATGGGGATCAAAAACTATTTTGCGTAATGTGCGGAGGCAAAAATTCGGACAGGAGCGCTACTGGCTTATACTCAGCTTTATCTTTAGCAATATCTTTCTTCTGGCGCTGATGTTTGGTTATTTCGGCGACTTAATACCGCTAGAGGATATCGGCAGGATTAGGACTTTACTGGGTTTGGCCGTGGTCTATCTTGTAACGACCAGCTTGTTTCGCATTTACCCGCAAAGCGCGTGGGCGAGTATTGGCGCGGCGGGCGAGGCAGCGCCGCTGAACGCCGAGGAAACCGAGATCGCTGTAAAGATCAAAGCGCTGCTTGAGCTGGATAAGGTCTATCACGAGGCGGGCTATAATCGCCGCGATCTAGCGCTTGAGCTTGGCGAAACGGAAGGCAGCATTTCGCGCATAATCAATATTCATTTTGGTAAATCCTTGCCGCAGCTTTTAAGCGAATACAGGGTTGAGGACGCAAAACGCCTATTGCAGCAAACCCAAGAGCCGATCAGCGTAGTTGCCAGCGAATCCGGCTTTAGCTCGATTGCGACATTTAACCGCGTTTTTCGTGAAATTATGGGCATTTCTCCATCAGAATATCGTAAAAATTACGTTAAGAATTCAGGCTAATCCCATCATATAAGGGCGGCGATTACTCACTCTGATAATGTGAGGAAATGCGCGGGCGATCTTAATGTTTTGTTTACGAGCAAAGCCGCACCATAGAAGGATGGGGGCGCTTTTTAAACGTGCCGAGGAGTTTTCTTTATGAAGGCTTTTGAAGGCACTATATTTAAGGCGTTTATAAAGGTATACTTACCGCTCATTTGATTCAAAACTTGTAGAGGAGAAATTTCCAGATGAAATCACTAAAAACCAAAATTCGCCAGGATGAGAAGGGCTTTACGCTCGTCGAATTGGCGATTGTTATGATTATTGTCGGTCTATTGATCGGCGGTATTTTGAAAGGGCAAGAATTGATTGCCAACGCACAAGTATCATCGACTGTGGCGCAAGCCAAAGGTCTTGATGCTGCAACATC
>JBBKXC010000306.1:0-4752 GCA_037969275.1 Bdellovibrionales bacterium
TTTCTGTGACATAAACATCAGGAGAGTCCCATGACCACCGCACACCCCCTAAAAGGTAAAACAGCGCTTATAACAGGCTCGACAAGCGGCATCGGCCTTGGACTCGCGCAAGGGCTTGCGGATGTCGGCGTTAATCTGGTGATTAACGGCTTTGGCGATAAAGACGACATTGAAAAAGAGCGCGCCGATTTAGAAAAGCGCGGCATTAAATGTATTTATAATGGCGCTGACATGACAAAGCCTGCCGAAATTGAGGATATGATTAAAGCAGCGCATAAGACATTTGGCAGCCTCGATATTCTGATTAACAACGCCGGTATCCAGCATGTGGCTAAGGTCGAGGAATTCCCTGACGCTAAATGGGAAGCGATTATCGCGATTAACCTCTCCTCGGCCTTCTACACCACAAAACACGCCATTCCTTTGATGAAGCAGCAAGGCTGGGGACGTATCATCAATATAGTGTCCGCGCATGGCCTCGTCGCCTCCCCCTTCAAAAGCGCTTATGTCTCGGCCAAGCACGGCATGATGGGCTTTACCAAGACAATTGCCCTGGAAGTTGCAGAAGAAGGCATCACGGTCAACGCTATATGCCCCGGCTATGTTAGAACCCCTTTAGTTGAGCATCAGATCAAAGATCAAGCCAAAACGCGCGGCATTACAGAAGAGCAGGTTATCAACGATGTCATGCTAAAGGCGCAATGGACGAAGGAGTTCGTTACCGTCGAGCAATTGGCCGAAACGACAAAATTTCTTTGCTCTGACGGCGCGGCGAATATCACGGGGACGCATATTAGCGTTGATGGCGGCTGGACCGCGGCTTAAATCTAAGCGCCAATCTTATAAAGCCTCAGGCTAAAACTCAAAACGTGCGCAAGCGCGGCGCATGGCCTCTTCGGCATCACCAAGATTTTGCGCGGTAATTCCGCCCTCGCCCAATATATATTGGCCTTCTTGTTCCCCCAAAGTCGTGCGCGCAATCTGACAGCGCGCCTTTTCTTTGTTAAAATCCAGACTGGCCTGCGCTTTAGCATCGCTGACCCCGTTTTTAAAGCCCTGCTCCTGACCAAAATAATATCCGGCCCCAGTAGCCAGGGCAAATGACGCCGCAAATGTTAACGCTGCTAATGTTCTATGTGCTTGTCCACTCATGATTTTCCCCCTGTTTTTTACCCTTGTAACAGGCTGTGGCACTTATGTCAAAACGCTAAGCTCCAATATTTGAGCCAAAAACTAGATAAACTTTTATCAATTCCTTACGTCTTTTTAAGTGTTTTACATATATTATAGTAAGATAAGGGTAAAAGCCCGCGTTACGGCGAGCTGAACAGGGAACGATTTTAAATAGATAAGCAGCAATATCTGCAAATGGGGAATTAAAATGGGATATAAGGACTTTCAAAATCTAGAGGGCGCAAATGGTGAAAACCAAGCGCATGTTATAAGGTTCGATGGAAACACGAAAACTGTAGATCTCCCAGACGCCTCATATATACGCGACGCCGATTTAAGCCGCGAGGGCATGGACCTTGTTCTTGATGGCCAGCAAGGACAAATTGTCATTGATGGGTATTTTGCTCAATTGGATGCGCCCAATCTGGTTGCTCCGGATGGCTCAAGCCTTAGCCCCGCACTGGTACAATCCTTCGCCAAATCCAGCCCGCTTTATGCCAATGCAGGCTCTATGGGCGATGAATCTCCTATTGGTGCCGTGCATGAAGTTACAGGCAGCGCAACGGTTACACATCCTGATGGTTCAAGCGAAACAATCCATCAAGGTACAGCTATTTATCAAGGCGATATTATCGAGACCGCCGGCAATGGCGCGGTCAATATCATGTTTGTGGACGAGTCCAGCTTTGCTGTCTCACAAGATGCTCGCCTTGCGATTGATGAATTTGTATATGATTCCTCATCCTCTTCCGAAAACATAAATAATTTCTCTGTCTTAAAAGGTGTATTTGTATATACCTCCGGCATGATTGGCCGTGAAGACCCTGACGATGTTCATATCGAAACGCCGGTGGGATCCATCGGTATCCGCGGTACAATAATCGCAGGTGATGTAAACGCGGGCGAGATTACAGTCATAGAAGGAGCGATTGTCCTAAAAGATGGTTTTGGCAATGAAATGACATTGGCTAACCAATTCGAAACAGCCAAATTTGATGTCTCAAACGGCACGATTAATAATATGGGCCAGATGGCCGCCAATGATGTGTCGGGGAAATTTATCTCTGTGTCCGGCGTGTCCGGCCAGCTTTTCTCTTCGATTAATGACGCCGCGATAGACGCTGCGCCAAGCGGCACTATAGATGCAAATGGTGATGGTCAAGCCGATGGAACAATCGATACAAATGAAGCAAAGCCACCAGCCGATGAGGCAGCGCCCAATGGTGAAAAACGCGGTGACGCTGCGCCAGTTGAAAGCGGCGATGTTAAACTTGCCAATGCTGTGCAGGATGGCCCTCAACTTCAAGAACAACCCGCAAAAATAGTCATGGCGGATTCAAAACTTGGCCCAGCCACTTTAGCTGGCGATAGCTCTGGCTTGCAAAACACTGTAACAGCAGGAATGCGCGAGGCCGCAAAAATGGCCGCGCAAAAAACCGCGCTTGGCGGGAATACTTTTGGCGGCACATCACTCGATGGCGCAAAAGCCTTAGCACCCGACCAAGGCGCAACCACGCAAATCAGACCAGCCACTACAGATCAAACGCTATCAAGTACAACCACAACAGTAAGCCCAACCGCACCGTCATTTACGGTGAATGTTACAAACTCAGCTGTGTTCGAAAATGTCGCGGGCGCAACGGTTGCGACGCTAATTAGTGATGGCGGCGCGCTTGGAACAGTCGTATTAACTGGCATCTACAAAAACTTCTTTGTATTGCAACGCACCGGCGCAAATTCCTTCGATGTAAGGGTAAAAGCGGGGTATGATCTAGACCATGAAGCCACGCCCCATATGAATCTCAACTACACGGCAACAAATGGCGCAGGATCTCAAACTGTTAATGGAAATATCAATATCATTGTTCAAGATGTGGATGATCCAGCGGTTCACCTAAATCAGGTTTCCAACGCTATGTTCATGTCAGGCGAGGATTTGATTTGGAATTACAATTTTGGCGATGATTTTTTTGATCAAGACGTCGGCGATATGCCTAATATAAGAATTGTCCTGCATCAGGGCGGTACAGATTACTTCGATTCTAATATAAGCACGGTTTCGGGAGCGATAAGTCCCCTCTTTATAGACAGCGTTAACTTTAATTCAAATGGCAATTTGGTTATTGATTTTGGTTCTGGCATAGCTTCTCTCAGCACCTTTAATATACAACTATGGGCTGACGGTGTTAATTATGACACATATACCTTTAATACCTATGACAACTCATTGTTAATTAATAACGGCACAGGTTCTGTCGGCGGCGGCTTCCGTGTAACCGATGGCTCTGCAATAAACAGCCTTGCTATTACGGGCAGTAGCGCCAGAGTTATACTTAGCAGCCTGGATGACAATGGTATCGTGGTTGCTGGTGGTAACAACATCGTTAATTTGGGCGATGGTAACGATCAGGTCAATATATCCAGCGGGACGAATAATATCGTCACAGGCGGAAATGGCGATGATACATTCAATGTTTTTGCTAATGGCAGCAAATTATACGGCGATGCAGGAAATGATTCTTTTTTCATCGGCATGGACGGAGGGAATTTATTACAGCAAATTATAAACACCCCCGCAGCGAGCTTAATTCACGGGGGCGGGGAAGGTAATAACAAGTTCTTCATCAATTTCTCCAATACAGCGCAAAACAGCACTTCAGCTCGCAGCTTTAATGGTAATGGTGATAAACTCATTATCCAAGCTGATGGGGGTTCTAATGGTGATACGCTGAATTTTAGTGGTGTTAACAATATCAAAAACATTGAAATTCTTGATATCAAGAATGGTGACAACAATGCCGTTATTCTTAACCGCGCCGATGTCATGAGCATGACAGGCAATGAAGATACACTGATTATTCGAGGCGATAGTAACGACAGTGTCAATTATGATGCGCTAGGGACAGGCCAATATGTTTATGGCGGCATTATTCAGGATGACAGTACTACAAATAGCTATCATCTGTACTTCGATGCAGGTGTAACTTTGCTCATCGATACGAGCATCACCAATGTCCAGATTGATGGCGCGGCGGCAGTAAACGCTTAGCCTTCTTCCGGCAACACCATCGATACAGATTTCGACCAGCCCTCAATGAGGGCTGCTCTTTTTTTCGCGTCCATTGCGGGAGTATAAGAGCGCTCGGAGCGCCAGCCTTGCGCTATATCCTCAAGCCCATTAAATAATCCGCTTTGTAGACCAGCAAGGCACGCCGCCCCCCACGCGGTTGTCTCAATCACCTTGGGCACTTCGATACGGCATTGTAAAATATCCGCCAGAAACTGACAGACAAATTCATTGGCCACCAAACCGCCATCAACGCGAATAGTATCTAACGTCTTACCCGTATCATTTTCCATCGCCCCCAGCAGATCAAATGTCTGGTAGGCCTGCGCCTCTAGGGCGGCGCGCGTGATATGCGCTTGATTACTCTCGCGCGTTAAACCTGCAATAATGCCGCGCGCATGGGGATTCCAATATGGCGCGCCAAGCCCCGTAAAAGCGGGCACAAAATAAACGCCGTTTGTATTTTCAACAGATGTTGCCAAGGCTTCGCTCTGCGCAGCATTTGTAAAGAA
>JBBKXC010000307.1:0-3489 GCA_037969275.1 Bdellovibrionales bacterium
TGTGCTATAGCTAGTTTGATATGGTGCGTTTAAGCTTCGGAAGATGCGGTGATCTATTTTTTCACCCTGCGCATCAATGCGAATCTCTGCTGTGATACAAAAGCGGTCTTCTTTGTTCACAAGCGAGGCTGCGTCCTCTGCCCATGCTTTGGGCAGCATATGAATGGCGCCTTCATTAGTATAGGCCGTCAACGGATGGCGCAGCGTTGTCTCTAATATGTCCTGGCTTTGCACTGCTAAGCGCACCACATCGATATTGCTGACCGTGACAATAAAGCCGCCTAGATTATCGGGGCTCGTATCACGAATGGCTGAAATGGCATCATCGCGGTCTTTGGCATCTTCGGGGTCAACAGCAAATTGGATGACGCTGCGCAGGTCTTCGTAATGGGCTGGCTCGGGCGCGCTTTTGGTGATGCGCGCGGCTTCTATTTCTTGCTCTTGAGTGTAAACATTATCCAAAAAGCCGGAGCTGAATTTATCGCGCTGGCTAAGAAGGCTGGCGGGGTATTCTTTTTTCCAACGTGCCAGATCAACCACGGTGCCGCCAAGGCCGTGCTGGGATATTTTTTCATCAACGCGGAACAATATTTCTGCGCCTTCGGGGTAATCTTCTAGTGCATAAGGGCCTTCGAAATCCATGAACTTCACAGGGAAATCAAGGCCTCTGGCCATCTTGTATGCTGGCGATATCGCTGGGCCGCCTTTGACGTTTTGATGGAAAGTGGCGCGAATTTGGGCGGGCTGGCCATGCTCAAGGATTTGCAGCACCGCGCAATTGGTTACGAGGGTCTTTTTACGATCGCGGATATGGGATTTTGTGGCCTGAATAGCCACAAGAACCTTATCACCCTCTTTGACGTGCTTATATTCGGTGTCGGTCTTTTTCACAATCATATAGGGCTTGGTGGCCTTGCTTTGTGTCCATTTAACGGGGGTGAGTTCGATGCCTTGCTCCGTAACCTTCGCACGGGCAACCATTAAAGGTGAAGTCGGGCGCGTGGCGAAATAACGCTGCTTAGAGCGGTCATAGCGAATGTGGCCGTGGCTTTTGAGGTTTTCTAGCGTGTCTTTGAGGCGGTTTTTGCTGTTCTCGTTTTCAAGACCAAAGACTTCGCGCATGGTGTGGAAATTAATGCCTTTGGGGGCATTGGCAATCATGCTGTAGAGCGCCTTTTTCTTGGCGGTCGGAAAGCTTAGTCTTTCTTTTTTGTGAGCGGCTGAAGCCAAAACAAACACATCCCTTAAGTTCGATTACTTTTGTGATGGATTAGTTATAACTTTATTTTCCCTAATACTCAAGAAAATTTTGTATTCTTAGGTATTCGGGCCTTTTTTGCGCTTATGCTTTGGAGTGGTTTTCTTTTTATCTTTGCGCGGCGGGCGGGATGATGCGTTTGCACCTGAGCCGGAGCGATCCGTTTTTTTGCCGTATTTTGGCGGCGTCGCGCGCGAAGAACCGCCGCCTGATGCGTTATAGCCCTTTGGCGCTGCCATGCCAGGAATATCAGCGCCGCTGCGTAGCGTATCGGCGTTCAGGTTCAGCACGGTTGAGCCGGTAAGGCCGTCGGCCTCTTTCAAAACAACCATAACTTCCGCGCCAAGGCGGAAGACCTTTTTGCGCCGTCTGCCGACAAGGGCATGGGCTTTTTCGTCATGGACGTAGAAATCATCGCCCAAAGATTTCATCGGCACAAGGCCATCTGCACCGCTTTCGTGCAATGTCACGAATAAACCAAAGCGCGTCACGCCGGAAATGCGGCCTGCAAACTCAGCGCCGATTTTATCCGAGAGATAAGCCGCAGTGAAGCGGTCAACTGCGCTGCGCTCTGCGGACATAGATGTGCGCTCTGTGTTGGAGATATGCTCGGCAATGCCATCTAGTGAGGCTTCCTCGGCTTCGGTTAGGCCGCCTTCGCCTAGGCCATAAGCGCTGACGAGTGAACGGTGCACGAGCAAATCGGCATAACGGCGAATGGGGGAGGTAAAGTGCCCGTATTTTTCAAGCGCCAATCCGAAATGGCCGATATTTTGCGTGGCATAAACGGCTTGGGACTGTGTGCGCAAGATAACTTGTGAGATGAGGTGCGAATAGGGCAGCTCAGCCGCCTTTTGCAAAATATGGTTGATTTTAGCGGGTTTGATATTCTCGCCTTTAGGCAGGGAGAGGCTAAAGCTCTCCAGAAATTCGCGGGCGCTTTCGAGTTTTTCCATGCTGGGCTTGTCGTGAATACGGTAGACGCAAGGCGCATTTTTAGCCTCAAGAGCCGTGGCGGCGGCAACATTAGCCAAGATCATAAACTCTTCGATCAATTTATGCGCATCAAGGCGCATACGGATTGTAACGCCGCTCATATTATTGTTTTCATCAATCATGATCTGGCGCTCGGGCAAATCAAGATCGAGCGCGCCGCGTTTCTTGCGCGCCGCGTCGAGCACATCAAAGACCTCATAAAGCGCGTGGATATGTTTGGAGACATGGCCGAGCTTTTCATCATCGCTCATCCATGTGCCGTTATCTTTGAAAGCCTGCACTTGCTCATAAGTCAGCCGTGCGTGGGACTTGATGAGGGCGCGGACGAATTTATATTTGACCATGCGCCCTTGTTCATCAATCCACATATGCGCCACCAGCGCCGCGCGGTCTTCATTCGGGCGCAGCGAACACAAATCGTTCGAGAGCGCTTCAGGAAGCATAGGCACAACGCGGTCTGGAAAATAGGTGGAATTACCGCGGCGTTGCCCCTCGATATCAAGCGGGTTGCCTGTGCGGACATAAAAAGACACATCGGCAATCGCGACAATTAAATGAAAGCCATCACTGCCATCAGGCAAGGTGCATTTTTCAGCAAAGACCGCGTCATCAAAGTCCCGCGCATCCGCGCCATCAATGGTGACAAGCGCCGTGCCGCGTAAATCCTCGCGCCGGCCTAGTTCCGGCACTTTCATGCCTTTAGTGGCATTGAGCGCAGCGTCTGGGAATTTTTCCTGCAAGCCCGCTTCATACAGACTAATGATACTAATGGCTTTCGGGTCGCCTGCGCGGCCAATAACCTCGACAATGCGCACCATCTTGTTCTTCAGGCCGCGTGCTGGCTGAATTTCGCCAATGGCTAGATCGCCGTCCTTCGCCGCGCCTTCTTCGCCGAATTTAATCGGGTAATCATATTTAGCTTTTTTATCCGTAGGGGCGAGCGTAAAGCCGTTCTTGATTTGGCGTACGAGGCCCAGAACACGGCCCTTCTCGCTATCGAGTTTGCGGATTGTGCGCGCTTCATAGCGCTCATCCGAAAGACGTGTAAAGGCGGCCAGAACGCGCTCGCCAATGCCAAGCGCCGGATGTCCTTTTTTCTCTGGCATCATTTCAATACGGGGCGGCGTGCCTTGGGTGTTGTTGTCCCAATCGACAGGGCGGGCGAAAACATCGCCGTCCACATCAATATCGGTAACCTCGACAATGCCAACAGCAGGAAGACCAAGCGGAACAGT
>JBBKXC010000308.1:0-2725 GCA_037969275.1 Bdellovibrionales bacterium
GTGATACGGTTTTGATATTGCGCCGTATCAATAGTGCGGAAATTGGCTTCGACGCCAATGCGTTTCAAATTCTGGATATAAGGAAGAACCCAGCGCTCGAAAACGGGATTGGTGTCGATGATCTCGAAGGACATGCGTACGCCGTCTTTCTCACGGATACCGTCCTTGGCGAGACGCCATCCCGCTTGATCAAGCATATTGGCCGCCATCCGTAGATTGCCGCGGTTATTGCCCGTGCCATCGCTTTCTGGCGGAGCGTAGGTTTTTGTAAAAACCTCTTCTGGAATTTGACCTGCATATTGCTCAAGAATTTCAAGCTCGCGGCCCTTTGGTAAACCACTTGAAGCCAGATCAGAGTTTTCGAAATAGCTATCGGTTCTGGTGTAGGCACCGCTGGCAAATTGCTTGTTCGACCATTCGAAGTCAAAGGCATAGGATAGGGCTTCTCGCACTTTGGTCTCGGCAAATACCGGGCGGCGGCTATTCATGATGAAGGCTTGCATGCCGGCAGGGCGGCCATTTTCTATTTCGGCCTTTGTGACGCGGCCATCTTTTACTGGCGCTGTGTCATATGCACTTTCCCAAAGCTTGGCTGTGTTTTCTTCACGCACATCGTATTCTCCGGCGAAGAACGCAACAAGAGCAACATTTGTGTCGCGGTAATAATCATAGATAAGACGGTCGAAATTATATTGCCCTTTCCAGAAAGGCAAATCTTTGCCCCACCAGTTTTCATTACGCACATATTCGATAGAGCGGCCCGGATCAACGCGGCCAACCTTATAAGGGCCAGAGCCGAGCGGCGCTTCAAGTGTGGATTGATCAAAAGTTTTACCGTCCCAGAAATGCTTGGGCAGGATGGTCATCTCGGCAATGATAAGCGGCAATTCGGCGTTGCCTTTGACTTTAAAATCAAAACGTACGCGCTTTTCGCTCTCAACTGTAACTTTAGAAACATCGCCCCAATAGGCTTTGAAAAAAGGCGAGCCTTTTTCTACGATTGTCTCGAATGTCCATTTAACATCCTCTGCTGTGATCGGCTCGCCGTCGGCCCATTTGGCTTCTTGGCGCAAATTGAACGCAACATAGGAACGATCTTCGGGGAGCTCGATATTCTCGGCAATAATCCCGTAGAGCGAAAATGGCTCGTCCCATGAATTTTGCATCAAGCTTTCATAAACAAGCGAAGAGCGGATAAAGGTCATGCCCGCCGCTGGCTCGCCCTTGACGATAAACGGGTTCAGGGAATCAAATGACCCGATCATATGCTGGCGCAGCGTGCCGCCCTTTGGTGCATTGGGATTAACAAAGCTCAAATGCGTGAAATCCGGCGCATATTTTGGCTCGCCGTGCATAGCAATGGCGTGGCGCGGCGTGACGCTTTGGACGTTAGCGATGGGCGCTTGTGGCTCTATTATAGGCACAGCATCGGCTTCAGTTTCAGTTTTGACTTCTGCTTCAACCTGCGGCGCGGTGTCATCTTCTTGTGCCTGCGCGGCGGTAGTCCAACTCAATGACAAGATTGTAAGGGCGAATACAGCCACTTTTATGATGTGCATTTGTAATAATCCAATTTTTTGTTTTGCTAATAGCTGGACTTTACCGCGAAGCGCGAAAAGGGGGAAGGGAAGAATTATATTTATTGAATGTTTTAAACATCAGAAGGGTACTGGAAGTGTGGACGTAGAATACCTATATTAGTATTTCAATTTTCGAAGAGGGCTCTCACATGAAAAAAATAGTATTATTAGCGGCAATGGCTTTGTTGGGCGCAGGGTTTAGCACTAGCGCGATAGCGCAAACAAAAACGGCTCCACAGAGTAAGGGGCTTCCCTCCACGAATGTGACCAAAGAACAAATTGATGCTGCCCGCATGATGTATGACAACATGACGCCGCAGCAAAAATCTATGTTGGCCGAAGAAGTTAAAAAGCGCGCAGAAACAATAACGCCTCAGCAAAAAGAAGCCATCATCGAGCGCGCCAAAACACATTATAATAGTTTAAGCCCACAAGAAAAGGCGGCTTTAACGACTCGCCTTTTAGAACTTGGCTCGCGCCTTACGCCAGAACAAAGAGCCGAGTTTTTGGGAAGAATGAATTAATAAAGTTTGTTACCAAGAAAATCCGTTAATCAGATAAGTCGGCCTATGCGGCTGTTCATCCAGATGGGTAAAGGTGCCTTCTGTGATTTCTTCGCGGTGGATGCCTGCCAGATTTAAGGCGCTATCAATGCCAAAATTATTCGCGCCCGCAATATCGGTGTGCAGTGAATCGCCAATAGCGCAGATGCGCGCTTTATCGGGGTTGCCGAGAAGTTCGTAGCTGCGCTCATAAACTGGCGCATGGGGCTTGCCGTGATAGATCACGCGCCCGCCCATATCTTCATAAATTTTTGCAAATGTTCCGGCGCATTCATATAGTTCATCACCAATATGCACAACGAGATCTGGGTTAGCGCAGATCATCGGCAAGCCTTTATCGGCGGCAATCTTAAGGTTTTCTTTCAGGCGCTTAATTGTCGCGCTTTCGGTTCCCGGAATTGTATTGAGGATAAAATCAGCTTCTTGCGGGCAATCCAGAAGGGTGATGTCTTGGCCTTCCACGACTTCGGCGACATAGGCTGTGCCGATGAACCAGCAGTTTTTATGCTCAGGCGGGCGGGTATTTTTGAGATAATCATAGGTCGCCTCGCCGGAGGTGACGATCTCATCATATAAATGGCG
>JBBKXC010000309.1:0-4431 GCA_037969275.1 Bdellovibrionales bacterium
GGCCATGCTCCGGCTTGATAATCCCAAAATGTGTAGCGCTCCGGCGCATTATCCAGCGCGCGGAAGGCATCATAAAGCCCGAGATGTTCAATGCTGCGGTAAAGCGCGCGGGTTTCGGGGCGAAATAGGGCATCGCCTTCCCACGCTTTGGGGGAATAACAGTCTTTTGGCTCTGGTATGACATTAAAATCTCCGCCGATAACGAAGGGAATGCCTTCACGGCGCAAGGATTGGAGCCGTGCTTTTAAATGTTCCATCCATCCAAGCTTGTAGGGGAATTTATCGGTATCGACAGGATTGCCATTGGGCAGATAGATGTTGATAAGCCTCAAACCTTGCGTTTCGATCTCCAGATAACGCGATTGCTCGTCATTGTCATTGCCGGGCAGGGCTGTGTGGATCGTTTTGAAAGGGTGTTTCGAGAGTATTGCAACGCCATTATAGCTTTTTTGCGTAACGGCTTCAAAGGTATAGCCTGTGCCTTCAAAGGCTTCGGCTGGAAAATCTTGGGTTTTAAGCTCTTGCATCATCAAAATATCGGGCTGGTAATCGGCGAGATATTTTTTGACGTGATCTAGCCGTGCATTGATTGAATTGACATTCCAGGAGGTTATTTTCATTGACATAAGCGTGCGCGTTCTCTAATTTTTTCCGTATGAACGGGATAACAGCTTATTATAATAGACTAAGCGGCTTAGGCAGGGCAATACAGCGAGAGCATTTGATTGCCGCTTCGCGCGCATCTTGTGTACATCTCGAGGGTGAATATGAGCAATTGGCGCGCGATTACGTTCAGAATAACCCGCGCAGCTTTTTAAAAATATTGAAAAAACCTTATTTCGCGACTTTGGCGGATATGGGCGAAGGCAGCGCTAGGCTAGAGCGCTCTATCGAGATTGAAACCACAGGAAAACGCCCGCGCTACGAGATTAAAGCATCGCGCCTTCCGCCGACCGCTCAAAAAGAAATATTTGATAGATTAGCGCCGCAGGGCTCTATGATGAGAACAAGCTATATTTACAATGTGACAGAAAGTTTAGACGATCCCGAGGTGCTCCAAGCGTTATTACTTAGACGTAAAGTTATGGTGAAAGCGCATGATGCGGATGCGCTGCATTATACTTATTTGGGGATTGTTCCCGAGGCCGAGCAGCTAGACCCACTTACAAAATCTGCGCTTTTGCTGCAAGAAGGCGATGCTGCTTTGGAATTTTGGAAGGCTGCGAATGCCTTGAAAGATTACAGCGGCTATGTGACGAAAAATCATCGCGGCGGTGATGGAATTGGCAAAAAACGCGATAATAATCGCTTTAAAATTCATGTTGGCGGCGCTGTGCCGAATTTCGCTTAAAGAGTTTCTTTTAGACCGAAAACGATGTGCCGCAGCCGCATCCCGCGACAGCATTCGGGTTGCTGATTTTAAAATCAGAGCCGACAAGCCCTTCTTCAAAGCTCACGATGGCGCCATCAAGAAACGGCAGGGAAATATCATCGGTGAGCACAGCGCCGGAAAAATCGATATCTCCCTCGCTTTGCGCGGAGGTAAGCTCTAACTTATATTGAAAGCCCGAGCAGCCGCCGCCATCCACGCGAATGCGCAGCTTTAATGCCTGCTCACCCTTTTGGGTGCGAAGTTCTTCAATGCGTTTTACGGCGCTTTCATCTACGGTAATGCTCATAAAATTAACATAGCACACTCGAAAGCTTTGTCGAGATCATAGGAGAGCTAGGCGGTGGATGAAATTTTTAAACCTGACATTCTATATCCTTAATTCTGGTATACTGAAGCTCTAGCCAGTTAAATTTATTATGAGGGTCGTATGAGCGCTGAGGCGAAAGATAAAAAAGGGCAAGACACTAATTTTTGCGCAATGCCGCTTGCGCCCTATGCCTGCCATCCGAATAAAAGCCGTGGGCGCATTCATGACGAGCCCGAAAGTTCTAATAGATCGCCCTTTCAGCGCGACCGTGACCGCATTATCCATACCTCCGCTTTTCGCCGTTTGCGCTCCAAGACGCAAGTTTTTGTGTATCATGAGGGCGATCACTACAGAACGCGCCTGACCCATACACTGGAAGTTGCCCAAGTAACCCGCAGTATTGCCCGTGCCCTCAATGTGAATGAAGATCTGGCCGAAGCGATTGCGCTGGCGCATGATCTAGGTCATACGCCTTTTGCCCATATCGGCGAGGAGTTTTTGAAAGAATGTATGAAGGATCTGGACGGCTTTGACCACAATGACCAATCCTTGCGCGTTCTCACAACGCTAGAGCGCCGCTATCCGAAATGGAACGGGCTTAACCTGACATGGGAAACACTGGAAGGCGTGGTGAAACACAACGGCCCAGTCAAAGGGCCATTGCCTGTGACGCTTAAAGAATTGCAAAGCCAGATTGATCTGGAGATTACGACGCATGCATCTCTGGAAGCGCAGGTGGCCGCTCTTTCCGATGATATCGCTTATAATAACCATGATGTAGAGGACGGCCTTCGCGCCAAGCTATTCACGCTGGATGACCTTGAAAAAGTGCCCCTTTTGCGCGGTATAATCCGGCAGGTTAAGAAAGATTGGCCGGATACAGAAGATCGCTATCTGATATTTGAAACGATTCGTGAGATGATAGGGCGCATGGTTGATGATGTACTGGTGACGACCCGCGCCAATCTCGCCGAATTACAGCCAAAAAGCGTAGATGATATTCGCCATGCCGGGAAACAAATGGTGGCCTTTAGTGAGGAGATGCGCGAGCAAGTCGATGAGCTGCGCGCCTTTTTGTTTGACCGTATGTACCGTCATTACACAATTAACCGTATATGGCTTAAAGTCGAGAAAATCGTAAACGACCTCTTTAAAGCCTTTACCACCAATTACCGATTACTGCCCGACCCATGGCAGCGCCGCGTCGAAGATGCCGGCGGGATGATTGATAATATAGCGCTCGCGCGAATCGTTGCCGATTATATTGCCGGCATGACCGATCGCTACGCCATTCGGGAGCATGAAAGGCTGTTTGATCTCTATTGGGATTTACGCTCGAACTAGGGATTCTAGAAGGTTTAGCGCAGATATGAATAAAATATGTGCATAATTCGTGCGGCTTGCTTGACCCGCTTCACTGATTTTTTCTACAGTCTAACCTATGCAACAAGGATCAGATTTCAAAAGTTTTGGCTATAAGTCAAATCAGCACACTGGACAGCCGCAAGGCCATTCGTCCGGCCCTGATTATTTTGATCCTCAGTCTAATTCAAGTCATTTACTCAAGCGTATCTCAGGAGGCATCATGACCAGATTCATGAATTCAACGGTTTTATCAACAGCAGGTGTTCTGGTAGCGGGCGCAGTATTCGCGTTTGCCCTATATAGCTTTTACCCGTCATCGGACAGCGAAGCTGGCGCGGTGCCAATCATAAAGGCTGAATCTGTGCCGATTAAGATCGAGCCTTCTCAAGTTGGCGGTATGGACATTCCTTTCCGTGACAGCACAGTGTTTGACGACATCATGAGCGCCGAAGCTGGTTCCGATGGCCGTAAAATTGAAAACCTTCTTGACCCCGCGACAAGTGAAGGCGAGACAACACTTTCCAAAGATGCCATTTTGGCCGAGCAAGAAGATGTTGTCGGGGCGCCAGTTGTCGAAGACGTTGCGAGTGCAACAGCTTCGACAACGCCGCCGCAAATCGCCAACATCACAGAAAATGCCGCTTTTGAATCGCCAAAGGCAGCGGTAACAGATGCCTCCGCCCTTGCGATGGCGGATGATCAAAGTGATCTTGAGCCTGTCATTGGTACAGAAACGGCCAAAAATATTTTGGAAGATGAAACAACAACTGCACCTGAAACAACTATGGCGACGGCTCCGGCTGATGTTCCTTTAAAATCAGCTAACGGCGCTATCATTCATGAGCCAGGCGCATCACCTGAAACGCTGGCTTTTGTCCGCGATGTACTTGATAAAAAGGATGCAGAGAAGGCGATGAATTCTCCTGTGACCAATACAGCGCAAGCGAGTATTGAAAAGATAGCACCTATCAGCGAGACTGCGCCTCAAGCGATAGAGCCAGCTTCTGGCGTTGAGGGTAATATTAACGGCCCTAAAACCCATTATGTGCAGCTGGCCAGTATTCCTGATCGTAGCCGCGCAGACAGCGAATGGATGAAATTGAAAGCTTCAATGAACGCCATTCCGGGCAGCTCTACTTACCGCGTGGAAGAAGCCAATTTAGGTGAAAAAGGTATTTACTACCGTATACAGGCTGGCCCTTACGCCGAAAGCCAAGCCAAGTCTATTTGCGAGTCCATTAAAGCGCAAAAGCCCGGTGGGTGCCTTGTTGTCCGCTAGAGACAACGCCTTCGACCTCGATAATAATGCCAGCGCGATCATTTACGGTCTTGCTGGCATGACTCTTTCGGGTGAGGAGCGCCGCTT
>JBBKXC010000310.1:0-7807 GCA_037969275.1 Bdellovibrionales bacterium
CTAGGTAGCGAGATTGGCTCGTCTTTGGATAATGCCGACATGGCGTATGCAAACACAGCGAATCAAAATGCTTACAATGCCCCTGTAGGTGAAACAGTTAGATGGAATAACCCACAGAGTGGTAACTACGGTACTGTGACGCCAACGCGCGATGGGTACAGCTCTAATGGCCGTTACTGCCGTGAATACCAACAAACAGT
The DNA here is from genome assembly GCA_037969275.1 of Bdellovibrionales bacterium. Classification (GTDB taxonomy): domain Bacteria; phylum Pseudomonadota; class Alphaproteobacteria; order Micavibrionales; family Micavibrionaceae; genus UBA2638. Next base: position 201 of record JBBKXC010000310.1, read on the forward strand.
TGTCGTTGGTGGCAAAAACCAAAGCGGTTACGGAACAGCTTGTCAGATGCCTGATGGTAGCTGGGAAATTGTTAAGTAATTTCGCTTAGCGATAAGAATAAAAAAGCCGGGCTGCATTGTCCGGCTTTTTTTATGGTGTCTTCTTTGTATTATGATTCATTTTTGAATGTATCGGCGCTTACAGGGGTAACGACTTCGATTGTTTTGTCTTTATCCAGATAGCTGTCCCCGAGATATGCGGCCATGCCCTTGGGGCTTTCTTGATCCTTAACATTGCTTAGGGCGCTTAGGTTTTCGTCATTTTCTTTTTGCGCTTTAAATTCTTGCGCCAAAATTCTTTGTGCCTCGAAATGTTTGATTAGGCTCTCATCGCCTTTGATTTTATGTGTGAGGGCAATGATGTCTTTATAGCAGCTCTTCGCTCGGCCTTCTCGTATTATGTCGAGCGCTTCACTGGCTAGTTTCTCGATCTGGCTCCATGGTATTTCGCTGCACTTTGTGTGAAAATGCTCACTTAAAAAAGTAATCATATCAAAGTCTTCTGCGAGGTTTGTATTGAGCTGGTCCAAGGATTCGTAAGCTTTGGCTGTGCTAATGAGGGCGGGAGCGCTCCAGCCAAAGCCGCGGCCTTCCAAGAGCTGATCATCCTGCTCAAGCGCCATTTTGTATAGAGTGTCGGCGCTTTTTTGAAGGCTGACTTGGCGCGCGGCGTGTTGGATGGTCTCATCGCATCTCAGCAGGTGGAGGCGCTCATTGGTGTCCATACCGCCAAAGGCGTTAAAGCCTGTTTGTTCGGCAAGAGGGTCGGGGTCTATATTGTTAAGCTCTGCGATCTGATAGCCGATGGCGCGCACATTGGTATCTTCGCAGATATAAATTGCATAGCCCAGAATTTGGCTTGGAGAATATCCTAGCCACGCCATAGTTTGCGCAGGCATGCTGAAGGTCCACCATTGTTCTATGACATCTTCTCCATAGGTGATGAGAACCTCATTGGCCAGCTCCATAGACTGGTGCATCAGGCGTGAATTTTTATCAAGCGTTGGTTTTAAGTCGTCATAGACAAGCTGGCAGGCTTCATATGCAATAGTATAGGGCAGGGTTTCGGCAATAAATCCCGGCTTGATTTGCAAGGTGTCCTGACTTCTTTTACGGGCAAGATCTTCGATAAACTTTTGGTGGCCTTGAGCCTCCATGATGATAGCGCCGAATATATCGGCCTGAAGGTTTGCCTTGGACTGCGCGAGCTTGTCTGTGGAAGGTTTAATGATTTTTGTCGGCAGAGCGCCCTCGATGGGGATATCGCGCTTGCCCAGAAGGCTTTGATAAAGCGACAGGGCATGCCATGCCATATGGATCAAGAAATGCTTGGCGTTATCATGCACCAGAAATTCATCCGCATTGATAAAGAAAACGGCTGTGTAGTGTTTTTGATCGAAGAAGTGAAGTATTTTGCGTTCATTAACGATCAATCCCAGAAATTCGGATTTATCATTGTGCATGGACTGGCTCATGAGCATGGCGTCATACACCTTGCGGCCAAAAGGCTTGCCGTGGATGACGTTGCGCTTTTCCTCGATGGATTTTTGCCGCTCGCCTGCGCGGTGAACAATGAAAACCGCGCTGAGCCCGCGGAATTCCTCTTCAATCTGCCGCCTTACGACATTACTGCTGTGATCTAGTCCGGCGAGGTCGAGACTCATATCTCATATCCTGTGTAATTGAGTATAAAGTCCGGCGAGGGTGCCCGCCGGATAACCTCTTTAAGTGTATATTACTCCGGCGCGGATGGGAACTTTATCAAGGCTCTTTTTACGTCTGAAATGCTTTGGGGCTGGACGGAAGGCCTGAAATGTGTAGGATACAAAAATCCAGTATTAACGATAATTGTGAAAAATAAAGATATGAATAACTCGAATACATTTCTTAAAGGCAAACGCGGTCTTATTATGGGCGTTGCGAATGAACGCTCCATTGCTTGGGGCCTAGCCTCAATGGCAGCCGAAAGCGGCGCGGAGCTTGCTTTTACCTATCAAGGCGATGCCTTGGAAAAGCGCGTGCGCCCCTTGGCCGAGAGCATCGGCTCCACCATTATTCTTCCTTGCGATGTAACGGATGAAGACAGCATTGATGCCACCTTTGCCGCCATTGAAAAGGAATGGGGACAAATTGATTTCGTTGTGCATGCGATTGCATTTTCCGACAAGAACGAACTGGACGGGCTTTACCTTGATACAAGCCGCGCCAATTTTCTGCGCACCATGGATATTTCCGTCTATTCGTTCACGGCCGTAGCCAAGCGCGCGACACCATTAATGAAGGAAGGTGGCTCACTCTTGACGCTGACCTATTACGGCGCCGAGCGCGTGATGCCGCATTACAATGTTATGGGCGTGGCCAAGGCCGCACTTGAGGCATCTGTGCGCTATCTGGCCGCGGATCTTGGTTCGAAAAATATCCGCGTAAACGCAATCTCCGCTGGGCCGATCAAAACATTGGCCGCCAGCGGTATTGGCGATTTCCGTTATATCTTGAAATGGAACGAGCTTAACTCCCCGCTGAAACGCAATGTCACAATCGAAGATGTGGGTCGCTCCGGCTTGTTCCTGCTCTCTGATCTTGGCTCCGGCGTAACGGGCGAAGTGTTGCACGTAGATGCGGGTTATCACACGGTTGGTATGGTTGCCATCGACAGCGCTAGAGAAACAGCAGAGCTGCTGGCCTCCATCGCCCCCAAAAAACCTCAGGAAGAAGCGGCGTAGGTTAATGTCGCATATCTGGTACAAAGATTTCACGCTCGATATGCTCCAAGGGGTGCGTAACTGCAATTTGGCGGCGCATATCGGGATTGATATTACCGAGATCGGGCCAAACTTTCTAAAGGGGCGTATGCCCGTTGACCACCGCACCACACAACCATTCGGCATTTTACACGGCGGCGCATCTTGCGTGCTCTCCGAAACGCTGGGCAGCGTTGCCGCATGGATGACCGTAAATCCTGAAACGCACCGCGCTATTGGTCTTGAGATTAACGCCAATCACATCCGCGCCGTCACCGAAGGCTGGGTCGAAGGCATTTGCACGCCTTATCATGTTGGCCGCCGCACGCAAGTCTGGCAAACCGACATCATCGAAGAAGCCACAGGCAAGCGCGTTTGTATTTCCCGCCTCACCGTGACGGTGATTGAACAGGGCACGCTATCTACTCAAAAAGAAACAGTAATTGTCGGCTAATTAAATTGGCTCATGCTGAAAGGCCGCTGGCACAGTTCTGCTCTTAAAATAATCACAATGCCTCCAAAGCTCTTGCTCGTAAGTGAGCGCCGCATGAGATGGCATTCTGTTGCTATGCGTTAAAGATGCCAGATCGGTAAGCCTGCCCTCACTCTTTGCTTTTATGCACGCATCAAGAAACACGTAAAAATTATCCTTGAAAGTGTTTGCGTCAGTGGCCGTAGCCGCAAATTTTTCCCGCAAATCATCATAGGCTTGATCTTGAATGTCCCGCTCTTCACCATCAGCGGGGCGCAAATCAATAATATTGCGCGGCAAAACTGTTGAGAACTCACGGATTGTCGCATTGAGACATTTTAAAGAGAGCGGATCAAAAATCACAGGATATCCGCGAGGGAAATTTTGCGTAGCCAAGGGTAGCACCAATGAATTGGAAGGATTGTTTTTTATATCCTGCGCAAGAATGCCGTCATCTTCAAGATGTCTCGAAAGCTTTTGGGATAATTCAGATCTATCTAGTAGCGGGAGCATCGGCTGGATTTCCAAACGGTATTGGCCAAGATCAATTGCGCCCAAAGGGCGTATCAAATGCGGATGGCGTAATAAGGGAAAGCGGCTTGCCAAATTAAAGCGCATGGCAAAACCAAACGGGTTACAAAACACGATAGGGGCATCGCCGTTATAATATTGGCGGGAGGAGGGCTGAGGGAAGCCGAATGCTTGTAATGCATTATAAACTTTACCCTGTGATGCGGGTTGAAAGGCATTGAGAAAATATGCCGGATCATCAAAATCGCCATTCATTGCGTCAATTTCATTCATGGTGAAAAATACCATGACGATTTAATTATGTCAATAATTTGTGGCTTCTAATATCAGGCGTGGTTTTCAAATTCAAAAGCCGGATTATGCGCGGCTAGCCTATCGGCATAGGCGCGGCTTTTTCTATTCAAACCGGGCAGCCAGGTTGGCATTTTTGTTTTCCATGGGCTGCGAATTCTGCCTTCTTGCGCGGCCTTAGTGCAGGCTTGATAAAAGCGCGTGAGCCCTTCCGCCTCGATCTCGCCATTATCATTGACGGCGTGTTGAAATGTGCTGCGTAAATCGCCATAGGCAAAATCCTGAATGTCCGGCTTTTCTTTGCTGGAAGGTAATAAATCAATCATCGCGCTATTATGAACAGATGCCTTGAATTCGCGCGCCATGGATAATTTAGAAAATGTAAGAATATGCGGGTCGTAAGCGGCTGGAAACCCTTCCGGAAACTCTTTGGTACATATCTCCAAATGCAAAGAGTTTGCGGGGTGATGCGCGATGTCATTTGCATAGATAAAGCTTTTTTGTAAACTTTTGTTCAGGTTGTAGGAAATGCTTTCCGTGGTCACCGTGCGCCCACCTTGCATGATGTCGATCCGCAGCGCGTCATTGACCTTAAGCGCGCCTAGGGGGCGCAGCAAATGCTTGTGACGGAGTAGAGGGGATCTTTTATTTGATTGAATTCTCAGGGTGAGTGCGGCTTGATTGATGAAAACAATTTGAGAGAAGCGATGGTGAAACTCCCCCTTTAGTGGCACAGGAAGGCGCAGCGTTTCAAAAGCCTGCGCGAGGTCTTTGGCGTCATTTCCATTGGGGTAGTTATCGAGGAGCGTTTTCATGACGTAATTTTTAACAGCGTTATTGCGTTATGTCAATAAAAAGCCTGTGGCATTCCGTGCGTTTTGAGGGCATAATGCCGCCATGTCTGGCAACCGATTTGGCACATTATTTCAGTATACGACCTTTGGCGAGAGCCACGGGCCTGCGATTGGCTGCGTTGTTGATGGCGTGCCGCCGCGTATTCCGCTTGACGAGAGCTATATCCAAACCTTCATGGATGCCCGTAAACCGGGGCAAAGCCGCCATACCACGCAGCGCCGCGAGGCCGATGAAGTGCAAATTCTCTCCGGCGTATTCGAGGGGCTGACAACAGGCACGCCCATTGGTTTGCTGGTGCATAACACCGACCAGAAATCCAAAGATTACGGCGATATCAAAGATAAATTTCGCCCCGGCCATGCGGATTATACCTATCACAATAAATACGGTATTCGTGATTACCGCGGCGGCGGGCGCTCCTCTGCGCGCGAAACTGCGATGCGCGTTGCGGCGGGCGCTGTGGCGCGTAAGGTGCTGGAGCATCAGATTGCCGAGCACGTTTCCATCCGCGCCGCCGTGGTGCAAATTGGCACGCAAAAAATTAATCGCGAAAACTGGAACTGGGACGCGGTTGGGAGCAATCCTTTCTGGTGCCCGGATGCCGAAGCCGCTAAAGAGTGGGAAGGCTATCTGGATACCGTGCGCAAAAGCGGCTCAAGCGCCGGCGCTTTGGTCGAGGTGCATGCCAGCGGCATTCCTATTGGCCTTGGCGCGCCGGTCTATGACAAGCTGGACGCCGATATAGCCAAAGCCATGATGAGCATTAACGCCGTTAAGGGCGTGGAGATTGGCAGCGGTTTTGATACCGTGATGTTTGGCGGTGAGCAAAATGCTGATGAAATTCGTGTCGATGAAAACGGTGCGCCGGTATTTCTATCCAATAAGGCTGGCGGCATTTTGGGCGGTATTTCTTCAGGCCAAGACATAGTGGCTCGCGTTGCCTTCAAGCCCACAAGCTCAATCTTAACGCCCCGCGCTACAATTGATAAAGATGGTAATGAGACCGATATCATCACCAAAGGCCGCCATGATCCATGCGTGGGCATTCGCGGTGTGCCGGTTGTTGAGGCGATGATGGCCTGCGTGCTGGCCGATCACTGGCTGCGGCACAAGGCGCAATGTTTGTAATCTTTATATAGGTCATTCTCAAAAGGCATCTCCATGAAAAACCTAAGACCATTGAAACCCCGCCCGATATTTTCTTCTTCTATGCCCAAGGCCGAGGCTCGGCCGAAAAGAAAATGGCGCGTGTTGCCTTTTCTTTGGGCTGGGCTAAAGCGCAGCGTGATGTTTCTAGGGTTTGTTGTGCTGTTTTTTATCGTGGTGAGCGCGATCACGCTGAATGCACTGTTCAAAAATACTGATGCAGAAATGGCCGATGAGATCGTGCTTGTGCTTGAATTCGATGGTGGCATCAATGAAGTGCCGCCCGAAGCCTCGCTCGCCAATCCTTTTGGGCAGAACCAAATGACCTTGCGCCATTATCTGGCCGCCATAGACGCGGCAAAAACGGATGATCGCGTGAAGGGTATTTTGGGGCGTTTGCGCGGCGGTAATTTCCAGCTCGCTCAGATTCAAGAAATTCGCGCCGCGCTTGAGGATTTTAAGCAAAGCGGTAAATTTGCCTATATGTATTCCACATCATTTGGTGAGGGTGGCAGCGGGCTTGGGCGCTATTACCTATCTTCCGCTTTCGACGAGCTTTGGATGCAGCCCCTCGGTATCGTTATGATAGCGGGCGTCAATGCCGAGATGCCCTTTGCCCGGGACGTTTTGGATAAAATTGGCGTTGAGCCGCAATTCTTCAAGCGCAAAGAGTTTAAAACCGCCTATGAAAGCCTGACCGATAACGCAATGAGCGCGCCCAACCGCGCCGAGGTCAGCGCGCTCATTGATGATATTAAATCCGAGCTTGTGCGCGATATAGCGCTTGATCGTGATATGAGTGAAGCCAAGTTTCTGAGCCTTGTCGATAAAGGTCTGCTTACCGCCGATGAGGCGCTGGCGGCTGGATTAATCGACCATATGAATTATGCCGATGTTTTAATCGAAAAAATTAAAACCGATGTAACAGGCGATCCCGATGATGAGGATTTATCTTTCGAAATGTTAGAGGATTACGTTGAAGCCGTGCAGGCCGAGCAAGAAAAACAGCAAAAGCAGAGCAAAGATAAAACAAAAAAATCCGGCGTAGCGCTTGTTTATGTCGTTGGCGCGATCATGACCGATAAGGTGGGCGCGAGCGCTGCGCCGCTTGGTTTAATGGATGGCGGCATTGCTGCTTCGGATCAAATTGCCCCGGCTATTTTAGAGGCTGTCGAGGATGAAGATATTGATACGATCATTGTACGCGTCGATAGCCCGGGCGGCTCGCCTGCCGCCTCCGAAGCCATTTTACGGGCGCTTGATAAGGCGCAGGAAAAGGGCAAGGGCGTGATTGTGTCTATGGGCGCAACAGCGGCCTCTGGCGGGTACTGGGTTGCGGCGCATGCCGATCATATTTTTGTAATGCCAACCACGATCACCGGATCAATTGGCGTGCTGGGCGGTAAGTTTTCCATGCAGGAGCTCTGGTCGAAAATCGGCGTGAACTGGGAATCCGTGCAATGGGGCGATAATTCCGATATGTGGAGCGCCAATACCCCCTTCGATGAGGCGGGAGCGGAGCGCATGAACGC
>JBBKXC010000311.1:0-9180 GCA_037969275.1 Bdellovibrionales bacterium
TAGCCTTCTACTACCTTGAGGCGGGCTGTCCCATTTTCGATCGTCTGTGGAGGAACCACAACCTGTGTAAGGATATAGCCGTCATTACGGTATTTATTGGTAAGGCGTGTCGCGATGCCGTAGAGCTGATCCAAACAAATTTCGTTTCCGATCTTATCGGCATAAACAGAGCTTAGATTGGCAGCGTCATAAGAGTTCGCGCCTTCTATTTCAAGATTGTTCAACATGAAACACATGCTATCCGCGCCTTCAGGGGCTTGTTGCAGCACGAGGTCTTTAACATCCACGCGCGGTGAAACCTGCGGTATTGATGTACCCTCTTGAAAGCGTTCCTCGACACGGCCTGCGCCAGCTTCACTGGTAGCGCTGTCTTGTAAATTTGCGGGGAGCTGTGCAAAGGCAGGGCTATTCAGCGCCATAAGGCTTAGAACGGTTCCGCATAGAAGGGCGTGTTTTTTAGTAATCGGCGTATAGAGCATGGTAATTTCCTACAGAAATCTGGGAATAAAAAATGAAGTTATAAAGGCTGAGATCAAAAGTGCAACTGAATTATGACGTAACACTGTCTCGAAAGTAAGTTATTTTAGGGGTTTTTACAACCTTCAAATACTATTTTTATATTAGCATTATCTTGTTCAGCCTGCGCTGCTTGCTTTTCATCCAATTAGAAAAATAGACCTGAAAATATAACAGTTGTTAAGAAATATTTAACTTGATTTTAGTGGCTGTATAATGCCATAAGGTTTTTACATATTTTTATATTTTGGTTTTTTTATTGAAATAATCACTTCCCAAAATATTCAAATAAGACTATACAGCACTTGCTTTGGAATACTTTAAAAGCGCCAGACACACTTTATTTTGTGTCCAAAAAAAATAACATTTTTTTATATAAAGAGGAATTACATGACTCACCGTACCCACAAAAAATCAGGAAACGCCTTCTCAAAATTAATGAGAACATCTGCCTTAACGGCTATTGGTCTTGCTGCTTTTTCAATGCCGCTTTATGCGGGCGAGGGCCCAGTTGGTGATTATGATGTAATGATCCTTGAAAATACCGCGCCCTCTGAGTCATCTCAAGGTTATGTGGCATACAGCAACAGCAATAAAATCATTGATAATGCCACTCAAGAAGATGTTGGCCGCCTCGGTCACACGCATTTTAATACCCCACTGGCTGTGATTACCGGTGTTGAGCAAGGCACAATGAAAATTTACGGTAAGGTTTCCGCAACAGGCAGCCTTTACCTTTATGATGTAAACGGCTTTTTGTTCGGTGAAGGCTCTAGCGTAGATGTCGTTGGTAATTTCGGCGCCTTTGCCGGTTCCGGTACAGTCACTGAAAATGGTAATGATCTTAAAATCACAGTAGACGTAGCGCCTGATGCTGGTATCCAGATCGAAGAGAACGCCTCAATCAGCGTTGGCCAAGCAGGCCTTGCCGCTTTTGTTGCACCAACAATCGTTAACAATGGCGTTATTAAAGCCAAGCTTGGTAAAGTTGCTTTCGCTTCGGGCGAAAAAGTGACGCTTGATCTTTATGGTGATGATCTTCTCGAGATCGAAGTTACTGGCGAGTCTTCTAAAGCTCTCATTGATAACCAAGGCGAAATTCTAGCTGAAGGCGGCGAAATTCACATTACTGCGGCTGCTGCCAAATATGCTGTTGATAACATTATCAATCTTGATGGCGTAGTGAGCGCATCTTCCGCAACTATGAAGGGCGGTAAGATTGTTCTGTCTGGCGGTAATGCCACAGTAAAGGTTGCCGGTAAAGTTGAGGCATCTGGCGCGACAGGCGGCGGTTCTATTGCTGTTAAAAGTGAAAATATTATTGTTGAACAAAGCGCGGTGATCGATGCATCCGGCACTGATCATGGTGATGGCGGCGATATTGTAATTTTAGCCAATCAAAATGCGATCTTCCGGGGCCGTGCTAAAGCTCAGGGCGGTGCCAATGGAGGCGATGGTGGCTTTGTTGAAATCTCCGCCAAGAACGAAGTGGGCTATGATGGCTCTGTAAATACAATGGCCTTGAACGGTGTGGCCGGAAGCTTTCTGCTAGACCCCCTCTATGCGGTTATTCACAGTGGAAGCTTAAACAATACGAATTTTATCAGCGCACAGTCATTGGCAAATGACCTTTATACAAACAGCCTTGTTACAGTTCAGGCCGACAATTATATTGATGTCGGAACGAGTGTTGTAGGCGCAGGTATTGGTAATGGGCTAATTAACGTTAGTTCTGTAACTATTACCACGCCAGCTTCTGGCGGGACCCAATATTTACCAACCGACAATGCGGGTAATATTTTATCGACAAGTTCTCCAGGCTATAATGGAAAATTGAATGGCTGTAACAGCGGTTCTCCCGGCGCAAATTGTGCCATTAATCCAAGCTATATTGCAGCCGGCACGCAGAATTTTTTAACTAACGGTAATCTAAAACTTCAATCGTCAGCTATTAATTTTAACAAAGATCTTATACTCGGAAATGGCGATCTGATTATTGATGCGACATCCGTTAATTTAGGATCAAAAATAAAAGCATCTAACGGGACAACATTACTCGGCGATGCGCGTCTATCCAGCAACGCAAGCACAGTAAACGTAATTGCTAATGCTGCTTCTATCCAACAAGGAGTTTACCTTGCAAATGATGCCGGCGGAGCAACTGTGAATGTTGGTGACGGCACATATACAGAAAATGTTTCAATCAATAAGACTTTGAAACTTGTTTCGAAAAATGGCCGTGACGCTACGACTATAAACGGTATTTCAGGTATTGGGGCGCTTGGAACTATAACTATTACGCCTAATGTTGGTGGCGTGCAAATCGGTGACTATGCTCTAAATTCAAACTCTGGATTAACAATAAATGGCATTGATAATGATTTAGCCGGTATCGAGAATTCAGGCATTTACATGCAAGGCGCTCATGATGGTACTGTAATCAAAGGGAACCGCGTTGTAGCGCAAGGTGATGAAGCCTTAACCACCGAATACGGCCATATCAACAGCAACATGATTGTTGATGGAAATATTATTACAGGCAATACTTATAAAGGGCTTACATACTCTACTGGTGATCAATTCACTGACCCTAACGTTGCACGCCAGTTAATTGCTTTTAACAATGGCATAACATATCTGACATTCATCAATAACGATATATCGGGTAATTCAGGTCACCAACACCTTGTTGCGATAGAAGCCGATGGCGCGCTTGTTGATAACAACACCGTTCACGGCACGACATCGAATGCTGACATTCGCGTGATGGGTAATAATATTACTGTTTCAAAGAACCATGTAACAGGTACATCGAACAGCACGGGCATCCGGGTTTTTGATACCAACATGGTTATCTCTGGAAACACAATCGACGGGACAGCGCAATCAGGTATCGAAGCATTCGGGGCCGAAGGCATTAGAATTACCGGCAACACAATATCCGGCACAATCGAAGATTCTATTCACGTTGAAGACAGTAATAATGCAGAAATTGGCGGCGCTAACGATGCAGAAGGTAATATAATAAGTAATGGCGGCGGAAATGGTATTTATACCTACAAATCCAATAATGCCTTGATCGCGCGTAACTTAGTTACGAACACTGTTTTGAATAATATCTGGGCTGATTTGAGCTCAAACGTTACAATCAATAATAATGAAACTTCAGGCACAGCAGCACATACAGGTATTGCTCTACGTAATATAACGGGCGCAAATATTCATAACAATATTGTTCAGAATGCTGGTTACGGCTTATATGCCGATCAAAATACAACCGATGTGACAGCATATGATAACAGTGTTTCCAATATAGCTAATTACCTGGTTTGGAATAACGGCACCCCCGGAACATTCAATGCATCAAGAAACTGGTGGGGCACAACTGACGCGGCGGCTATTGCTGCAAAAATGTCTGGCTCCGTTGATTTTTCACCATATTTGGCCTCTGGTTTAGATTTGTCTGCCGAGAGAGGTTTCCAAACCAACTATGATGCATATTTCGTTACAACCCTAGGCGCACAGACAAGTGGTCTTATTCAAGAAGCGATTGATGCTTCTGATGTAGACGCAACAGTTACGGTCAATGCGGGCGCTTATACAGAAAACCTAATGGTTGATGTAAAAGGTCTGAAGCTTAAAGGTTTGAATGGCACTACTTTGAATTACGACGCTGCTAATTCTGGCCGCGGCGTAGCTGGTAACCTTATTACAATTACCGCTACAGATGTTAACATCGATCCTATAGCATTTGATGGTCTTGGCCTTGCCAATTTCGGTATCAATGCAACAGGCGCGCATAATCTGATTGTTGATGGCAGCAGCTTCACAGGATTTGTGGACGCCAGCATTAATGTTGCAAACAGCAATAATGTAAGCATTTTTGACAACACCATTACTGGTGGCAAAGAAGGTATTGCGGGGAACGCGGTTATAAATGCCAAGATTTTCGACAATATTATTAACGGCACGACTCTTAACGGTATCCATGTCGCGAATAGCAATGGTACTGGCTATAACGGCGCTGGTAATGATGTTGATATCTGGGGCAATACGGTAGCAACCACTTCTGGCACTGGTATTTTTGTTGAAAAAAGTAATTTTGCAACAATTGGAGCGGATAGCCTTAATCCATTTGCTTCTGGTTATGCCGGTGGGAACAAGGTTTCTGGCGGTAATGCAGGTATCATTGTTAAGAATAGCAATAACGCACAAGTGATTTACAGCACAATTGATAGCGTCAATGGTAATGGTATCGAAATCAATGGCGGCACGAATGTTAAAGTAACGACCAATAAAATCGGTACGACAGGCGGGGCTCAGAACATTCGCGGCGATGGTATTTTTGCAATCAATACTGATGGCGTTCTTATACAATCCAATAAAGTTGAGCGCACGCATTCAGTTGCTGGCGGTAAAGGTACCGGTATCCATGTACAAAATAGTGACAACGCAATTATTGGCGGAGCGGGCGCACTTGGTAATATCGTAAATAATAGCGGCTGGGACGGTATAAGCGTTGAAGGTGGTGACAATGTCAGCATTAATAATAACAAGGTTACAAAATCGGCGCGCGCAGGTATTTTTGCCAAAGACCTTACAAACAGCAACATTATAAATAATACAGTTGATGGAACTGCCCAATTCCGCGGTATTTCAATTAAAGATGGTAACGTGATTAATGTCAGTGGCAACACGGTTGATAACACGAAACTGGACGGCATTATCGCGAATGGCGTAAGAGGCTTGAGCATTAATGCGAACTTCATTGGCACAAACGGCACAATCGGCGCAAACGGTATTGCCGTGCTTTCCAGCAATGGCGCGATGGTGACGAATAACACTATTTCTGCGGCAAATTTAGACGGCATAAACCTCAAGAGCAGCAAAACAATTACGGCTAGCGGTAACGTTATCTCTAATGTTGGTGATGACGGTATTGATGCTGTTTCTATTGGTACGTTGCGTTTATTGAATAACCGCATCTTCAAGACTGGCGATGATGGTATTCAAGTAAGCTTAAGCGATGTATCCTTCGTTGATGGCAACAGTATTGCCTTCACACAAGGTGATGGTATCGATGTTAACCAAGGCTTCACAACCGAAATTCAGAACAACATTCTCGGCCATATTGGTTACAATGTAGATGCGAATGGTATTAATGTTTCAGGCACAGACCACGTTGTCGTGAAATATAATGGCATTGCGGACGTCACCAATGACGGAATCAATGTTAGCGATGCTGGTTATGTCGGCATCTTCGGTAATAACGTTCTTTTGAGCGGCGGCGATGGTATCGAAGTCTCTAACGTTCACCCTCAAGGCTTCAACCTATCTTTGCTAAGCGCGGATATCGATTATCCGACAGTTGGATACGCCGTAAGCATGGAAAACAATGACGTTGTCTTGTCCGGAGAAAATGGTATCTACGTTCATAACGCTGATAGTACACGTATTGTAGCTAACGATGTTCAGTTTGCCGGTGTTGGTGAGAGCATTGTAAGTTATGTGAATGAAATTGGTGCTTTCATATTCGGCGCACCGTCCTTTGCTGCATTTGCCGCAAAGGAATCCGAAATTACGCCGTCATTTGATATTGAATGGGGTAATGGCGATGGTATCAAGGTTGATAACGTCTACCGTGACAATTACTTCGGCCCGGTTTTCTTAAGTGCTGGCAGTGTTATTAATAACCCAACGCCGTATCCTCAAGGTGACTGGACAGTTTTGGTTCAGGGCAATGATGTGAAATGGACTGGCGGCGATGGTATTGAGGTTTCCAATGCGGGAACAACGCTGATCGGCGGCGATGCCGAGTCTGAATACAATCATGTTTATCAAGCCGGTATCGACTCTACGACTTTTGAAGGCTTCGATAACTTCACAGATTGGGCCGGTCAAGGTCCGTTCGCTGATGAGGCTGAGCGCCGGATTGTTTGGTGGGGTTCTGACTTAAGCGCCGCGCTTGAATCATACATGCTTGCTGATTTGGTTTCTATTACTCACGATGGTCATGACGGTATTAAAGCTACAAATATTAGTAACTTTGGTGGATTTGGTCCGGTTGGTGAAGCTGGAAATGCCGATAATACACCGACAGAAGAAAACCCAAAGCCGAAGCCTTTATATTACGGTTATGCCCTGAATATTCTTGGTAATACCGTTAGCACTACAGGTGATGATGGCATCGAAGCGGGCAATACTTCCTCGGCATTAATAATGGGTAACACTGTGATGGGCGCTGGAGTCGGCGGTTATAATGGCGCTGGCTTGATGATGGTTGATAACGATGCAAAAGTTAATTACATGAGCGGCGATTATTACGGCGCAGATGGCATAACCGCTCATAATATTGGCGGAGAACGCAGACTTTCAGCAGGAAGCTATATCGGCGATTATGAAGAATATGCTCTGGTTATCGACGGCAATATGATCGACGGCGCTGCCGATGATGGTATTGAAGTAAGAAATGCAGGCCGCACAGTTATGACTGGTAACACAATCAATAAGGTGGGTGTATACGGCAACGGTTATACAGACTATGGCTATATCAATACAGGCTCAACGGCTGGTGATGGTTATGGCTCTGATGGTATCCATGCACGTGATGTGATTAACCATGTCTATAGTTATGACCCTGAACTTGGTTCATATGCTCAAGGTCGCAGCTATGCTCTGGATATCAACAACAATGCAATCGACCGCACTGGCGATGATGGTATTGAAGTTCTTGGCGCGGCGCGCAATGATTTTTCAAGCCGTACAATAATTGACACCAACACAATTACTCATGCCGGATATGGCGGCGGTTCTTACTATGGCGCGGCTGATGGTTATGGTGCTGATGGTATCCATGTTCGCGGCGTTGTGGCCTCAACATATGTTAACGGCGGTGAAAATTCTGGATACTTCTACAATGACGGCACATCGGTGATGATCGTCAATAACTCCGTCGATGTGACGGCGGATGATGGTATTCAGGTGCTTGCAAGCGGTAATTCTATGATCGACGGTAACACAGTCCTTAATGCTGGATACGGCGAAGGCTCTCCTTATGAAGGCGAAGGATATTTTGATGGAAATGGCGCAGATGGTATTCATGTGCGCACGGGCTATATTGACAGCTTTTATTCGAAGCAATTGATTGAAGGAGTTTTGGCTCGTATTGTGGAAGCCCCAAGAGATTATTACTTGAGCACCTCTACAGTGATTACCAATAACATCGTCAATACTGCCGATGATGATGGTATCGATGTAGAAGGCGTTACGAATGTGACAATTACCAATAATGATGTTGATAACGTCAATGATGATGGAATAGAAGTCGTCGGCTTTGCTGGAGGATTGAACGATGATTTTCTTGAGTTTGGAACACAAAACATTCACCCTATATTTATTGCTAATATCAATAACAACACTGTTGATACTGTAGGTGATAACGGGATCGTTATTGAAAATGTTGATGCGCTAAGCATTTTGAATAACCGCGTCACAAATGTAGGCTCTACAGGCATCTTGGTATCAGGAGGCAACAATGGAAACGTGACGGCTTCTGGTAATACTGTTACAAATGCCCCTGTGGGCGCGCGTTTCGAAAGCGGTAATATCGACATTTCCGATCTTGCTAATCCGAACCACTTTATCAACACAAACCCATTGGGCCTTCCAGTTGGTCTTCAGTTTGACGGTAACCCGAATACTCTGACGATTGCTGGCGAGACAATCGGAGCAACAACATTTACAGGCTTCTTGAATATTGGCAGCTTCTATGTCCGCTTCGAAGATGGTTCTATCCTTGATCCTATCACTAACGAGCCACTTATCATTAACGGCCTGAATGCGGCATATGACGGATATACACCACCTGCGAATGGTATTTTGACCCAAGCGCAGCTGGATTATCTCGAAGCCCGTATTTATGACGCGGATGATAGTATCGTTAATGGCCGCGGTCAGTTGTTTGTTGGATATGTTCCTGAAGCAGTTTCCCAAGCCACACTTGATAATATTGAAGACTTCTTCAATAAATTCTCGAGCTTTAATGCAGGACCGGGCGCAGCATCTGTAACAATTGCCGGTATGCCAAGAATCGAAGGCTTAGCGCGTGCTAATCCGTCGAATGCGGGTGGATTTGATCCAAACGTTTTGGCCAATATCGAGCCAGCAGCGGGCGGAGAAGACACAACTGGCGTTACTGACCCCAATGCTTTGGCTGATCTTGAGCCAGCAGCCGGTGAAGAGAGCGAAACAACATGTTGGTCTGATGCAGTAAATGCAGCGGCCAGTGGTAAAGTTGCTTCCTACACATTTGGCGGAAGCTTCGAGAGCACAATGGCTGCATCGAGCAACTGTACGACAGCGTCAGCACAATAAGCTGATCTAAACTAAGAAATTCAAAAGCCAGCGCTTGTCATCACAAGCGCTGGCTTTGTATTGGGGCCCAAAAATATTTAATGCCAGAGGCTGATTAAAATGGCTGTGCTGCGGCTATAGCGCGTTGATGATAGGCTTTAGCAAACAGGTGATGGTTGTTCCGCTTGAAGGGGAGGTTTGCTTTGTATTTTTGCGCGAGATTGTAAATCGTAGCGCTCGCCGGCGCTTACAGTTAGAACATTCATATTGGAATTCGTAAATTCCTGACCGATATCTTTATCGAGGATATTG
>JBBKXC010000312.1:0-2874 GCA_037969275.1 Bdellovibrionales bacterium
AACTGGGCGCCTTACCCATCGAGCCTATCAACGCTTAATTTGCTTGCATACGCCTCGTCAACTTCCTAGACTTTAACTATGAAGATAACCTTTCGCGATATCGAATCTTTCACGCAAAAACCTGACCCTACGGCGCGGGTAATACTCGTTTACGGCCCCGATGATGGCTTGATGCGCGAGCGCGCTGCTATCATGGGCAAAACTGTAGTTGATGATCTAAGTGACCCGTTCAATGTCGTGGTGCTCTCCACAGATATCCTGAATAATGATCCCGCCCGCCTCCTTGACGAAGCCAATGCCATGTCCATGATGGGTGGACAGCGCTTAATTCGTATCGAAGATGCTGGTGACAAACTTACCCCGTTAATCAAAGATTACCTTAAAGATCCCAATAATGATGCGCTCATCCTGCTTGAGGGCGGAGATTTAGGACCGCGTTCTTCTTTGCGTGGTATGTGTGAACGCGCAAAGAATGCTGCCGCGCTGCCCTGTTATGTTGATGACGAGAAAAACCTTGCTCCCATCATCCGCAAAGCGCTGCATGATGGCGGGCTGAGCGCCGAGCCTGACGCGGTGACCTGGCTTTGCGCAAATATCTCCGGCAACCGTCAAAAAGTGCGCTCCGAGCTTGAAAAACTCATTGTCTATAAAGGCGCTGATAAATCTTCCGTTACAATGCGAGATGCGCAGGACATTTGCGGTCATGCCGGCGCCCAATCATTAGACGATCTCGTTTACGGGATGGGTGGCAATAATCCCAAAGGCGCACTAAAAGCCTATAATACACTGATTGATGAGGGCACAGTCGAGATTGCCATCTTGCGCTCTATCCAAAACCATTTCCGCCGCTTGCATTTGGCAAAGTCTATAATACAAGAGGGCAAAAGCGCTGATGAAGCTATGAAATCGCTCAGCCCGCCAATATTCTTTAAACAGGAAAGTGCTTTTCGTGCGCAATTGCAGCGCTGGCCGCTAAAAATGTTGGAGAGCATCCTAAGTAGACTATCCGAGCTTGAAGCCCAGACGAAGCAGACCGGAACACCCGTAGAAACGCTCTGCGCGCAGGCTATATTATCGGTCAGTATGATTAGATAAATTTAACTGGCCAAATCACGGCGGAATAACTATCCCATCATCCGCTTCGAAGACGAATTCGTAAGGCGCGCCAGAATATCATCAAGTTGATCCAGTGATTTAAAATCAATCTTCAGCGCCCCACTTATACCGTCCTTGGCATCAATTGTCACTTTCATGCCAAGCATATCCGACATCTCTTTTTCAAGCGCTAGCGTATCCGCGTCCTTAGGCATAGCGGTCTTCTGCGCCGTTTTTGATAGCGGCTTACCCTTAGTTTCGGCTCCAGATTGACTAGCCAAAAGCTCGGTCTGGCGGACATTCAGGCCTTTAGCAACAATCTCGCGCGCCAGTTCTTTAGGGTTGTCCGACGTAACAAGTGCGCGAGCATGACCCGCAGTAATTTTCCCATCTTTAAGAAGCTGGCCGACTTCGTCAGGCAAACTTAAAAGTCTCACCATATTGGCGATATGGGGTCGGCTTTTGCCGAGGGCTTTTGCAAGCCTGTCTTGCGTATGGCCGAAATCATCAAGTAATTTTTGATAGCCGCGCGCCTCATCCATTGCGTTTAAATCTTCGCGCTGTAAATTCTCAATCAACGCTATTTCTAGGGCCTCTATGTCGGAAAGATCCAGAATAACAACCGGCACTTCATGCAATTGCGCTTTTTGAGCCGCGCGCCAACGACGTTCTCCAGCAATAATCTCATATTTACCGTGCTGATTCTTATCCTTGCGCACCAAAATAGGCTGCAGCAGCCCATGGGTGCGTATTGATTCCGCAAGCTCTTCTAATGGCTTTTCATCAAAGCTCTGGCGCGGCTGTGCATTGCCCGCATGCATCAGCTCAACGCCTAAAATATCGCGCTTTCGCCCCGGTGTATGGCCATCTTCACCTAGTTGCGGATAGACGCCTTCTTCATCTTCAAAAAGTGCATTCAGCCCACGTCCAAGGCCACGCTTCTTAGGGTTTATCGGGTCATCTACCATGATTTATGCTGCCTTTTGTTCGAAATAAAGTTTTTCGCGTTTAATGACCTCTTTGGCAAGTGCCAAATAGGCCTTAGCCCCCGGGCATTTCATGTCATACACAATTGCTGGCAAGCCAAAAGATGGGGCTTCGGATAAACGCACATTGCGCGGGATAATCGTCTTATAAACCTTTTCTCCGAAATGCTTGCGCACATCATCGGCAACCATAGCCGATAAATTATTGCGCCGATCATACATTGTCAGCACCACGCCATGAATATCAAGCTCAGGATTAAAGCTGCGGCGGACGCGCTCAATTGTTTTGGCGAGATGGCTAAGGCCCTCTAATGCATAAAACTCACATTGCAGCGGAACAACAACCGCGTCTGAGGCCACAAGAGCGTTCAAAGTTAAAAGGCTTAGTGATGGCGGGCAATCAATGATCACATAATCATAGCCTATCGCCTTGCGTAGCGTTTTACGCAAGCGAAATTCACGATCCTCAACATTAACCAGCTCAATTTCAGCGCCAGACAAATGGATAGAAGATGGCACAACAAACAGATTGGGAACTTTAGTGGCCACGGCAATTTCCCGCGCATCCGCATCATCAAAAATCATGTCATATGTGCTTTTACGGATCATGGATCGGCGCACACCTAGGCCTGTCGAGGCGTTGCCTTGTGGGTCAAGGTCCACTAACAAAACGCGCTTTCCTACGGCCGCCAGAGCTGTCGCTAGATTAATCGCCGTTGTGGTTTTGCCTACGCCGCCCTTTTGGTTGGCCATCGACAAAATACGCGGTCGCTGCGCGGAACGAAGATAACGG
>JBBKXC010000313.1:0-2866 GCA_037969275.1 Bdellovibrionales bacterium
GCTTGTTTTTATGCGCTTTGATGCTTTCAAATGTTTTGCGGGATTGTGAATTGTTCATTTTATTTACTCTAGCTCTTGCGAAGGGGGCTAACCTGCCCTAAATATGAAGATTATGAATAGCAGAATGAAATATATTTTTCCAGTATTCTTATGCCTGATCCCCCTAATTTTCTGGGGGATTGCAACGCCTCGGGCTGAGCCCATCAATAAATCTGTTCCCAAAAATGCCGTGCAAATGCAGCTCTCTTTCGCGCCATTGGTTAAGCAAGTAGCACCAGCGGTGGTCAATATTTTCACGACCCGCACCGTAACGCGTCGGCAAAACCCCTTTGCCAATGATCCATTTTTTGGACGTTTCTTTAATCAACCCGGTATGGGCGGCCAGATGCGCCAACAGATCGAAAACTCGCTGGGTTCTGGCGTCATTATCAGCGCTGATGGGCTGATTGTTACTAATTCCCATGTAATTGATGCGGCGGACGAGATCAAAGTGGTTCTTACCGATGGCCGCGAATTTCCGGCGCTGCTGGCCTTGGAAGACGAAGCCTCCGACCTTGCCTTGCTGCGCGTAGACACGAAGGGCGCGGCGCTGCCTTATGTTTCGCTTAAGCCGAGCGAGAAACTCGAAGTTGGTGATATTGTGCTGGCCGTGGGTAATCCCTTCGGCGTTGGCCAAACGGTGACAAGTGGGATTGTTTCGGCGCAAGGGCGCTCTGCCCTTGATATCAATGATTTTAACTTCTTTATCCAGACGGATGCGGCTATTAACCCTGGAAATTCAGGCGGCCCTTTGGTGGCGCTGGACGGGGGCGTTGTCGGAATTAATACAGCGATTTATTCGCGCGATGGCGGTTCGCTCGGGATTGGCTTTGCAATCCCCTCAGAAATGGTGGCCAGTGTTATTGCCGCCGAAAAAGAGGGGCTTAGCGGCGTGCGCGGTGTTGTTCGGCCATGGCTTGGCGTAAGCGCGCAAGGGGTTACAGCCGATATAGCCGAGAGCCTTGGGCTAGATCGTCCGAGCGGCGCTTTGATCGCCAAAATTCATCCCAAAAGCCCACTTGTTAGGGCAGGTATTAAGCAAGGTGATATCATTACGGCGATGAATGGCCGCGCTATCCGCGACGCGGCGGAGATGAAGTTTCGTATGGCTACCGTAGTTTTGGGGGATAAGGCCGATGTGGACTATGTGCGCGCCGGAAAAACTAAAACAGTGAGGGTGGAAGCCATTGCGCCGCCCGAAGATCCCCCGCGTGAGCGCACCGAGCTTTCGGGGGCGCACCCTCTTAATGGCGCGGTTGTGGCTAATCTTAATCCAGCGGTAGCTATAGAGGCAGGTCTTGATGATGCCGCCAAAGGCGTAGTGGTTCTCGAGATTGTCCGCGGGTCGCAAGCTGCGCGGCTTGTCCAGGCTGGCGACATCTTGGTCGAGGTTAATGGCAAGAAGATTGATGATGTCGGCGATGTGGCCAAAGGACTTGAGCGCGCCGGAAATAAAGGCTGGAGCATTGTTTATAGCCGCGGCGGCCAAATGCGCCAGATTATGATCCGCTAAATCTATCCCCAAAAACAAAAAGCGCCGCAAAATGCAGCGCTTCCCTTTAAGATATATAAGCCGAGTTAAGCGGCTTCGTGATGAAGCTCTTCGTGAGAAGGGGCCTCTAGCGGTGGCCAGCCCTTTGACGCTTCAAGAGCGCGCTGCATCATGATGACGCCAAGCTCGTTGCCGAGCTCTTTCGATTTGTTAAGGCTAACATTAATGTCACCTTTTTGAAATTGGCGTCTTGCCTCGGCGATATTGTTCTTGTCAATGCCGTTGCTTTTACCAGATCCAATGTTATTAAGGTCTGAAAATGAAGATGTCATTTTTTGTTCCTTCCATTTGTTAAGATCAATGTAAGGCATTCCTAAGGAAAAGTCAAGGAAATAACCCAAAAGGTTAATTTGTTAACTATTTTGACCTATGTGGAATAATATACGAATACATTCCTTTTTTATGCTGTGGTAGGGGGATGCGGCGGCTCCCCTATCAAATAACGGAAACTAAAAGAATGATCTGAGGATTATAATTGTTTTTCAAAGGCTTAAAAGGGGGCGAAATAGTGAACGGTTGAATGATTATTCAAAATACCCTTGAATTTCCTGCGATATTTGGACATGATGGCCATTCCTTTTGACACGTAGATGAGAGCATTACCAATGACCCAGCCCAAAGATATGAAAGAAATTGTCGCCCTGTGTAAACGCCGCGGCTTTATTTTCGCCGCCAGTGATATTTACGGCGGAATTAACGGGTTTTGGGATTACGGCCCGCTGGGCACTGAACTCAAGAATAATCTCCGTGATCGCTGGTGGAAAGATATGGTGATTACACCTCCGATTGGCCCCGATGGCACGCCGATTGATATTGTTGGCGTCGATAGCGCAATTATCCAAAACCCCAAATGCTGGGAAGCGTCAGGGCATATCGGCGGTTTTAACGATCCTATGGTGGATTGTAAGGAAAGCAAGAAGCGTTACCGCGCTGATCATATTGTTGTTTATATGCCCAAAGATGGTGAGGGGCATTACATAGCTTTTGACCGCGATAGTGATGAGGCTGAAACCGAAAAGCGCTTGAAAAAGCTCTCGGGCGGCAAATCAATCGGCAATTTTGAAGCGACCACCTTTGATAAATTGCACACAGACCAGATAGAAAATGTTATTGGTCCCGATGTAAAAGAAGCAGGAACGCTCACCGAGCCGCGCCAATTCAACATGATGTTCCATTCTTATGCTGGCGCTGCCGCTGGTGAGGACAACAAGGTATATTTACGCCCTGAAACCTGCGCCGGGATTTTCTTAAATTTCAAAAATGTGATTGATAGCT
>JBBKXC010000314.1:0-5038 GCA_037969275.1 Bdellovibrionales bacterium
AAAACTCCTTGTTTATGCAGAGCTAACACGCCAGCATAAAAGAGGTTCCAGCCTTAAAAGTAAGTGCGCTCCACCCACTCTTCGAATTTGGCCATGCGCTCTGCGCGGGATATATTGAAGGCGCGAAGCGGCATGGCAATACTCTCGCGCACATTGTTGGTCAGCTCATAACCAATATCCTGCATCTCCTTATCGACAAGATTGAGGCAAACCGGCTCACCATTGCGCAGGCGCTCTTGCGCTTCGAATATTTGTACATAGGCGCGGTTGAGTGAGCGCTCCACCGCCAGCTCGAATTCCAGCCGGAGTATCTTCAAATCAACCGAGTAGAGCCGCTTGCGCTCTGCCTCTGCGACCTCGTTGATAGCATTGATTTCTTTAGCGAATATACGGTCAAGCTGTTGATGCACATCTTGATAGAAGCCTTCAGGGTCATAGGCCCAAATGCCCGTAACCCGGTTATATTCATTCACGATAAATCGGCCAAGCGTCAGTAAATCTTGCTTGCGTTTTTGCTGTTCCGTTAAAGGCAACGCGCCCTCCATTTTTTTCTTTATGTCATATACACCCTCCACTATTTCGTCAAATCAATCTTTTGTGCATTTGCGAGATCAAATTAGTCTCAAATTCAAAATGATTTATCTGCGCGCCTCAATCGCGCCGTGCTATAATGATTTCATGGGTGATGCGTTCCTCAAAGCTGTCAAATGGAGCATCCTGGTCGTACTGGGCATTGGAGGGTTTTACTTTTTTACCCAATCCAGCAAATATGAAGATATCCGTTACATGATGCCGGGCGTTCTATGCTTTGGCGCTGTTTACACGATGTTTAAGGTCTGGAGCGGCCTTAATATGCAGGCGCTCTTATATAGCTGCGGCATCATTATCGCTCTGGCCTTCCTCGCGCAGGACAAATATATCCCCTATTGGCTTTATAATTTTGGCCAGATTTATTGGGATTACGGCTATTTTGAAAGCTGGGCCGCGCTTATAGGCACCGTCGGCCTCTTTTCAATGACGATTGTTTTTTACTACTATAATGACGAGTAGAATACCCGCGCAGCTCTAAGCGCTGTTTTGATGCCGCCAGCCGAGCGCCGCAATAATGGTCAAAAAGAACATGCCCTTTGCGGCCAGCACATAAGCTGGATGTAAAACTATGCCGCCCAGCAATATCGAGCCTATCCCAAGCCCCAGAAATAATATCCGGTAGAACCGCATCCCCTCGCCTTTGTTACGGATACGCCATGACAAGAACAGGCAAAAGAACCCAATCGGGACAGGAAGCAACGACCAAAGTAGAGAGAGATAAATCATGCCTTTATTCTAACTGTGTATGAAGCGCATGACAATGCTTGCCAGCTTGCCCGCGAGTCATTACACTTGGAATTGTGTATTCGCACATTCTTTTAAAAGGCCAGCTCCGGCCACATTATTTATATCAAGAGGTTTCCATGGCACTTCGTACCAAAACACTCGCATTACTATGCCTTCCCGTCATGCTCGCAGCTTGCGAAGGTTATGAATGGCAGCTCACCAACACGCATTTCCCATACGGAAATGAAAGAACAGCCGGAAGCGGCGTTATCTACGTTCTGGCGAAAATGATGCCGGAAAAAACGCTAAACCTAGAACCAGCCATGATGCCAGTTGAGCGCGAAATGCAAGCGCCAGCCACGACGCAGATAGAAAAAGTTTTCAGCGATAAACAAAAAAAGTAAGTAACGCCCTTACTTATCTTTGATATCAAATCCGAGCCGCGGCAATTCATATTTGTCGCGGTCGTTTTTATCGCATTTATTGATCTTTGCCCCCGTTGACCAATAGGTAAGATGATCTGCTAATGCGGGACGCTCACGCTCATCCTCACCCTTTTGCGGCGGAGAGCCGATATGGATGAATCCAGCCACAACATCGCGGCCATCAAGACCAAAGCCTGCGCGCACAGTTTCATCATACGCATACCATTCCGTCAGCCACTGCGCGGCAAAACCAAGCGCATTGGCAGCCAGAATAAGGTTCTGGCACGCAGCTCCCGCGCTCATGATTTGCTCCCATAACGGATGCTTGGCCTTGCGAGCGCGGTAGATTACGGCGACAACAAGCGGCGCGCGCGTAAAGCGCTCTGCCTCTTCACTAATTTTTTTATGCTCGGCGTCAGGATTATTTTTTGCAAAGGCTCCGGCAATAATTTCACCGGCCTCCTTACGCGTATCACCCTCGAAAACGAGGAAATAAAATGGCGCGGATTTGCCATGGTCTGGAACGCGCATGGCTGCGTTTAATATTGTTTCAAGCTCGGTTCTTGACGGCCCTGGCTCTGTCATATCGGCGGCTTTGCAACTGCGCCGCCTCATCAAATAATCCAGAAGAGCCTGTGATTTTTCGCCCGTATATAGTTTAGCCATTTATGCGTCCTTTTTTAAGATCGGGGTCTTTCCGCCCGCATTGGTCAAGCTTACGAATTGACCGGGGCGCTCTGAAATAAAGCGGTGCTTGCCATCGGATAAATATAGCCTGCTCGCCGTAATCAATGACGCATTTTCATCCATAAACTCTTCCGGCAAAAGTTCCCGCACCAGCATAATGCGGTCCGTATCATTCAGAAGCAAAGGAATTGGACGGGTGCTCAATTTATTCATCAAGTTTAGATGCGCTCTGTTCAAGCCGATTTTGGCGGCGCCTCTCAATATAAGCTCAACAGCATCGGCATCCCCGCATACGCGAACGCTCAACGGCACGCCCTCATGCAACAAAGGCGCGGAGAAATCGAGTTTGCACGTTGGTTGCGCCGTATCCGCTTCGCCCTCAATCTCTTCGACATAGGAGCTGTTAACGGCAAAAAAGACGCCTTGCGCGTCCGCATCTTCAAAAAGGCAAAATCCCATTGATCCTATCTCACTTCATTAAAAAATGAGTCTAGAGCAAAATAAGAATGCCGCAAGTGGTTGAATTGTAATTTCCTAATCATGGCGTTGCTTGGGGGGCAAAATCAAGCCTTACGCACCCCACTAAAAATAAAGCCTCGAGAGGGTAAGTCTCGAGGCCGAATTGCACTATAATAAATGACGTTTTTAAAGACTTACATCATCGGAAAATAAAAACCGTAATGCGGATTTTTAATGTTGTAGTTAGCCCGTTCAATAATGTCCGTTATCGCTTCATCTGTAACGCCGTGAGCTTTCAGAGCCTCTGAAACATCGGCTATGATCTGATCGCGCTCGTCATCACTTTCCATGGCCACATAAGAATGAGGAATGTCCAAATTGGCAATTCTATCTGCAATTTTCTGGGCTGGTGTTGCTGTTCCTGCGAGTGAAGGGGAAACACGCTTGGAGCCAAAAACGGCAAAGCGTAAATCCATTTTTAATTCTGCAATTTGCTCCCGCTCAACTCTTCGAGCTAAATCCTGCTCATTCGGGTTAAAGCTACGCCTTGCAATGTCTGTAAGAGAAGTCAAAAAGTTTGGTATCTTCATGTAATTATCTCCATTTGTAATACAGATTCTATAACCCAGAATTTTATTTCTAGCAACATTTTGATGTCAGGCCGCAAAAGCCGCTATTTCTGGTGACAGGCGCAGATTCGGGTGTTATCTCTTAAACTATATGACCGCTTTACCCGAAAAATCACGGCGCGCAAAACCTGCTTTGCCAGACATTCCGGCGCTTTGTGTCAATACAAAGAACGCCGCACTTTTAACGACCGATGGTGAGGTCAAAATTCTCTCCCATGATGCGGCGCGGATGCTGCTGCACAAAAAACACGTCATGGTTTGCCACGCCCCTTTTACCCGTGCAAGGCTTGGGCTGGATGAGTTTTACGCCTTTGATGTGTTGGAGCTATTCGCCTTTGTGCATCCTGTTAAATTCACAGTCCCGACGCCAATTGGGCTCGCCAACGCGCTTGGCCTCTCCCCGCCGCAAGATTTTGAAGATTACCCCTTTACGCTAATGGATGTTGCTGGCGCGCTCTTGGGGGATCTACAAAATGACCCGCACAAGGCGAAAGCCGACCCGCTCAAGGTTGCTGCCATGATGGGGCTACAAGGCAAAGGCTGGGGCTGGACGCCTTTTATATATGAGAGCTTGGGCGAAGCGTATCAGCCTGAAGAACAAGTCTTTGGCAAATCAGCGCTTAATGTTTGGCGTAGCCTACCTGAATGGGCGGAAGAAGCGCCGCCGCAGCCCGCAGGACATGAGGGCGTTAGCCCCGCCGAGGCGCAAGAGCGCCTGCGAACCCTACTCGGCCACGGTGCAGAAACGCGCGAGCAGCAAAAGGAATATGCGGGCGCTATGTGCGAAGTTTTTGCGCCTATCCAAGACAATGCCGAACCCAAAATCATGCTATCCGAGGCCGGAACAGGCGTTGGAAAAACGCTGGGCTATCTTGCTCCGGCATCCCTATGGGCGGAGAAAAACCAAGGCGCGGTGTGGATTTCAACCTATACCAAAAACCTGCAACGCCAGATCGATCAAGAGCTGGACAGGCTCTACCCCGATAGCGACCTTAAGGACATTCACGTTGCCATGCGTAAGGGGCGTGAGAATTATCTTTGCCTGCTCAATTTCGAAGACCTTGCGGCGGGCGCTGCGCTCGCTCGCTCTCCCGATCACGCCGTTGGCGCGGGGATCATGGCGCGCTGGATTGCCGCCAGTAAAGACGGTGATTTAAGCGGCGCGGATTTCCCAGGCTGGCTGGCTGGATTATTGGGCTATAAACATACTACAGCGCTGGCAGATCGGCGAGGCGAATGCATTTATTCTGCCTGCGACCATTATCACCGCTGCTTTGTCGAGCGCTCGCAGCGCAAGGCCAAGCATGCGAGGCTCGTCGTTGCCAATCATGCGCTGGTGATGATTAATGCGGCCATTTCCGGCGCGGGCGATGATATGCCGACCCGCTATATTTTCGATGAGGGGCATCACCTCTTTCACGCCGCCGACAGCGCTTACGCCGCGCATCTCACAGCCAGAGAAACGCGCGATCTACGCCGCTGGGTTTTAGGCGCGGAAGGCGGCAAAGCCAGCCGTGCGCG
>JBBKXC010000315.1:0-6021 GCA_037969275.1 Bdellovibrionales bacterium
GCCTCTTCGTAGCCAGTCGTGCCATTAATTTGCCCCGCCAGAAAAAGGCCTGGAATTTTATCAGTTTCAAGCGTTGATTTCAGTGCGCGCGGATCAACATAATCATATTCAATTGCATAACCCCATTCAAACACCTCCACGGCTTCAAGTCCGCAAATAGAGCGGATATAAGCCTCTTGAACCTCAATCGGCAGTGAAGTTGAAATGCCGTTTGGATAAACCGTAGGATCATCAAGTCCCTCAGGTTCCAAGAATACCTGATGGCGCGTTTTATCGGCAAAGCGCACAACTTTATCTTCAATAGAGGGGCAATAGCGTGGTCCCGTACCCTTGATCTGGCCGGAATACATCGCCGAGCGGTGTATATTGTCCCGTATGATTTTATGTGTATTTTCATTGGTATAAGTAATGTGGCAATCAATTTGCGGCACAGTTATTTTGCTATTCATATAGGAGAACGGTATTTGCGGATCATCCCCTTTTTGCGCTTCTAGAACATTCCAATTGATCGTGCGGCCATCCAGTCTTGCGGGCGTTCCTGTTTTTAAGCGCCCAAGCGGAAACTTAAAACGCTCCAATGTTTCGGCCAGCCCTACTGACGGCCCTTCACCAACGCGGCCAGCCGGAATGCGTTCTTCTCCACGGTGAATAAGGCCTCGCAAAAATGTGCCCGTTGTAATAACAACTGTGCGCGCGCTTAAATTACGGCCCTCTTGCGTGGTGAGGCCACAGACACTGCCATCTTTATCAAGCGTAATATCATGCGCCGCGCCTTCAATCAGCGATAAATTAGAGTAATTTTGCAGTATTTCCTGCATGGCATCTCGGTACAGTTTGCGATCGGCCTGTGCGCGCGGGCCGCGTACTGCCGGGCCCTTAGAGGCGTTAAGCATGCGAAACTGGATGCCCGATTTATCAATAACGCGGCCCATAAGACCGTCAAGCGCATCAACTTCGCGCACCAAATGCCCTTTGCCTAGCCCGCCAATTGCCGGGTTACAGGACATGACACCTATCGTATCTAACTTATGCGTTAATAGCGCCGTTTTGGCGCCTGTGCGCGCAGCGGCTGCAGCGGCTTCACAGCCCGCATGGCCGCCCCCAACAACTATAACATCAAATATGGTCTTATTACTGGATTGCATGGCGTGTGTTATACGTGCATTTATCTGAAATTTCCAGAAAAACCGTAAATGCAGCCTTTAATATTATTTTCCGATGCAAAAATCACGAAACACAATGTCGAGTAAGTCTTCGACATCAACGCGCCCTGTTATATGCCCAAGATAGCGTACAGCCAGCCGAACATCCTCTGCCATAAGCTCCGGTTCACAGGCAATTTTGGCGCGCTTTAAGCTTTCAAGGCAGGATTCAAGCGCATTACGATGGCGCAGCCTTGTTAGTGGCGCGGCCTCCGCATTGCCCATTTGCGCCTCTATTTTTGCAATGATTTCGCCCAGAAGCGTCTCAACGCCCTTGCCGCTATACGATGAAATTTCCAATATCGGCGCGGGGTAATCCAACTTAATCGGCAAATCAGCCTTGCTCGCTATGGCTATTGAATTCTCATCAATCATGGAAAGCGTATAGCCATCTGGCTCTTCCTGCTGGCCATCATAAAGCAATATCTTTAAATCGGCCTCTTCGGCGCGCTTAACGGCGCGGCGTATTCCTTCGGCTTCTATAGCATCAGCCTCATCATGGCGCAGCCCAGCTGTATCAGATAAAATAACCGGATACCCCTTTAGATCAAGCGACACCTCAATAATATCACGAGTTGTTCCCGCCATATCCGAAACGATAGCGACATCCCTTTGTGCTAAGACATTTAATAGGCTTGATTTTCCAGCGTTTGGCGCGCCGACAATGGCAATGTGAAAGCCATCTCGCAGTATCTCGCCGCGCCGGTTATCGGATAAATGCTCTTCTATTTCTTGTGCAATACTCTCAAGCACTGGCAAAACCTCGCGCGTCACGCCGTCCGCATCATCTTCGTCAGGAAACTCCAGATCGGCCTCGATATAAGCGAGCGATTTGCTCAATTTTTTCGTCCAATTGCCGTATAATTCTTTTAATGCACCTTCAAGCTGGCGCAAGGCTTGACGGTGTTGCAATTCGGTTTGTGCGTTAATGAGGTCATTCACAGCCTCGGCTTCGGTTAAATCAAGCTTGCCATTTTCAAACGCGCGCCGCGTGAATTCCCCAGGCTCTGCCATGCGGTGATTACTTTGCGCGCTCAGAATTTTAAAAATACGCTCGATAATAACTTTTGAGCCATGCACGTGATATTCAGCCGTATCCTCACCCGTATAGCTTGAAGGGTTTTCAAAAAATAGTGCGAGTCCCTGATCAATTGTTTCACGTGAAACAGGGTCTTTAAGTGTGGTGAAATGTGCTTTTCTGCGTTCGGGGGCGCGAATTTGCGTTAGCGCCTCAAAACTGTGCAATGCCTGCGGGCCGGACACGCGGATAACAGCAACGCCTCCCTTGCCACGTCCGCTTGCCTGGGCATAAATGGTTTCAATCATCGTCTTTATCTTTGGGTTTAGCGCCTGTTTGCGCGCTCATTGGGCCCATTTGCGACCAAAACATTTTTTGCATCTCGCCCCAACCTTGCACCGTGACGGGCAGCCATGTTTTAACCATGGCCTCGGGGTCAAGACTTCGAATATTTTCCAGCATTTTGGCCTCAATTTCGGCCATCAGTTTTTGCTGCATCGGCGCCACATCAGGCAAGCCTATAAATTGACGCGCTTCTTCGGGGCTGCATTCAATATCGAATTTAATTTTCATCTTCTGCCTTGTCCTTCATAATTGCGGGGTTTATTGTAATTCAATATGCCGCGGAAAGGGAGAAGAAAGAATGTCTACAGTTGAAATTTCGACCACCGATGGAGGGCGATTCAAAGCCTATATAGCCCTGCCCGAGATCACGCCAGCGCCCGCCATCATCCTCATTCAGGAAATTTTTGGCGTTAATAAAGAGATGCGCGATAAATGTGATCACCTTGCCGCGCTTGGTTATATCGCCATTTGTCCGGACTTGTTCTGGCGCATAGAGCCCGGTATTGACCTTGTCGATAGCAAGGAAGAAGAGCTTGCGCGCGCGTTCGAACTATTTGGTATTTTTGACCAAGAGACCGGTTTGCGCGACCTGATAAGCACATTAGAATTTATGCGCGCTGATGCGCGCTGTAACGATAAAGTTGGCGCGGTCGGTTATTGCCTCGGTGGAAAAATGGCTTATATGCTCGCCGCGGCTAGCAATATAGATGCAAGCATCAGCTATTACGGCGTTGGGCTGGAAACAATGCTCAATGATTCCAAAAAATTCCAAAGTCCCGTTCTCATTCATATTGCGGGCGAGGATCAATTTGTGCCGCCGGAAGCGCAAAACTCTATTATAGAGACGATGAAAAACAATGACTTCGCCGAGGTACATCGCTACACCGGCGTGAATCATGCCTTTGCACGCGGGGGCGGTATGCATTACAATGAGGATGCTGCGCAACTTGCAAACAGCCGCAGCGAAATTTTCTTTGATAAACATTTGAAATAACAACCCGCCGAGTATTTTTGTGACCGAGACACCGCCCGACCTGCCAAATACACCGCCCAACTTCCCTTCCGAGTCTACAACGCAGGCTGCGCAAACACATGGCATGGTCAATACGGCCAGTACGGCTATTACAGAAATTGACCCCGAATTCAAAGACATAGCGCTGCAAAAAGTGCGGAACATCGTCGATGGTAACGGTATTAAGGCCGAAGATTTAAAGTATAAAAGCTTTGAAGGCGTGACGCTCCAATTTTTGGCGACGACAAAGCTACAGCTGCGCTTTAAAACGATAGAGCGCATCGAGGCCGGTAAAAAAGCTGGCCCTGTTAAAATTTCTGGCCCGCAGCAGCTCCGCGATGAAATTGCTAAAATGGAGCAAAAGCACACGCACCGCGCCGATTCAATTAAGCGTATACAAGCCTTTGTTGCCGAAGAGCGCAAGGATATGGGCTATGGCTTGGACGGGCAAATGTTTAAGTTACCATTTTTGACGACTGATTACGTGACATATGAGGCATGCCAGACATGTAAAGCCAAAGGCAGCGTCGCTTGTCAACGTTGCCATGCACAAGGGTTTGAAATGTGCCCGCAATGTCACGGGCAAGGCTTGGAAATTTGCGTCCAGTGCAGTGGAACACATTTTATCAATACACCCAATGGTCGCCAGCAATGTACGAAATGTCATGGCAAGGGTAAGCAATCTTGCTCTTTGTGTCATGAGCGCAGAAAAATACAATGCCGCATTTGTAAAACTAAAGGATCCACGCTTTGTACCGTGTGTAATGGCCACGCCTGGACGTCACGAATATACTCAATTGAAGTTGAGGCCATGCCGAACTTTGACTACGATAAAACCAACATACAGAGCCGTGTTGGCGAGATCATTGAATCCCTCGGCCCTAAACTGGTTATAGATGAGCACGTTAAAATAAAGGTCATTTATAAAGAGCGGGATGAAAAGCTTTCCGAGGACCAGCGCGATTTTATCGCAATACCCTATGTGGTTACAGTGCCTTATGGTGAGCTGCACTACACAATCGGGCAAGATACCTTCAACACCATGATTTTTGGTTATAAGGGGGCGCTGTATTTTGTTCCCATGCTCCTAGATAAATTGCTCAAAAAGCCTCTGGCCCGCTTAAAAGAGGCGGCCGAAAACAGAGGTAATGTCGCTGATAAAATAAAGCAAGCTGGACGCTTTAAAGCCGTACGCCTTGGCATACTGGCAGCATCGCGTCTCCCGCTCAATAAGGCAGCAGCCAAGGTTAAAAAAGAAAACCCCCATGGGCTGCGTAATGCTTCGATCAAAGAGATGGTGACCCATGCCGATCGAGCCTTAAAAAACATCACCAGCAAGCCTCGTAAATACGGTATGTATGGCGCATTTGGTTTCATGGCTGTACTTTACGGCGCTTATTTCGCAGGCAACCTGCGAGCCGCCCTCATAGCAGGCTTACCCGATCAACTCATTCAGCTCGCCATTGATATTTCAGTGCTGGCGATCGCGCCTGCGCTGGGCGTTTATATTGTGAAGCTTATTAGCCGCAAAGCGATGCTTGATGCTCTAGGCGGGCTTTTACCGCCTGGTAAGCAAAAATCTGTGATGCCCAAAGTTGGTAAAGCGGGGGAGCGCATAGCGCTGTCCGCACCACTAATTTATATAGGCGCTCTAATACTTACGCATCAATTGGGGCTGGAAATTCCTTGGTGGGCTACGCAAATTACCGCGCAAATATCGTCTTATTTTTAATATAAATCACTCAAGCACGAAAACGGTCGCTCTAAATCACTCATGAGGATTGTATGAGGGATAGATTTGAGCATTTAGAACGACCGGTGACGTGGTGGTTAACTTTTTAAGAGGCGGGTTGGGTTCCCGGGCCACTCGAAAAGTCATCAAATGCCTGAAGGGACGCGCGCAGCGCCTGATTCTTCTGACAGCGGCGGTATTCGGCAATCGCATATGCTCTGCGATTGCTCTTTGCTGTGCTGTCATAGGATGCTTCATCCAGACGAGAGTGAGGTGACGCGGCATTGGACGATGGTTTGAGGGCAAACCGTGCTCCAAATACAAGGCCGAGCGCCACCATAGTTCCAGCCGTGCGCTGGTTCCGGTTCATTGCCGTGCTTGCAGATGTATGGCGGATAGTATTAAGCAAGGACAAGCAAGCATCCGCAATGGCCGGTGAAGAGGAATGTTCAGAAAGATTTGTGCGTGTGGGCTGAGGTGATTTTTGCGTCTGTGTATAGGTATTTTTGACGTTCTGCAGCTTTGCCCGCTGCTCTGCGCCATCAAATGACCATGCCGTCCCGGCGCAAAGCGCCAAGCCGATAATAAAAACGGCCATCACAATTGAAAGATTTAAAATTCTAATGTTTTGCCCGCAATCATTCTGCGTGGCATTGCGTTCAAGCAAAATACCCATATGTCCGACCCTTAAAAGAGTTATATGTTTCAACAC